>DATKFA010000200.1:0-4475 GCA_035511715.1 Candidatus Acidiferrum sp.
GTGCTCGCCTATCCGATCGTCGCGGTCAACGAGGCGGACACGAAGCACATGTTCGACAACCGGTACGGAACCGGACAGTCGACCATCGACGGGATCATCCGCTCGACCAACGTGCTGCTCGCCGGCAAGACGTTTGTGATCGCCGGTTATGGATGGGTCGGCCGCGGGCTCGCCTCCCGGGCCAAAGGCCACGGAGCGGACGTGGTCGTGACCGAGATCGACTCAGTCAAAGCGCTCGAGGCGGCGATGGACGGATTCCGCGTGATGACGATGGGCGATGCCGCCCGCGAGGGGGACATCTTCGTCACGGTCACGGGTGATGTGAACGTCCTCGACCGCAAGCACTTCGAGGTCATGAAGGACGGCGCGATCCTCGCCAACTCCGGGCACTTCAACTCGGAGATCAACCTCAAGGCCCTGGACGAGCTCGCGCAGAGCGTCCGCCAGGTGCGGCCGTCGGTGCAGGAGTACCGCCTCGCAGACGCTCGTCGCCTCTTCCTGCTCGGCGAGGGTCGCCTGATCAACCTCGCCGGGGCCGAAGGTCACCCCGCGGCGGTGATGGACATGAGCTTCGCCAACCAGGCCTTGTGCGCCGAGTACATCGCGAAGAATGCCGCCAGCCTCGAGAAGAAGGTGTACGACGTGCCGGCCGACATCGACGGCGAGGTCGCGCGGCTCAAGCTGCGCGCAATGGGAATCACGATCGACACGCTCACCGAGGAGCAGCGTCGTTATCTTTCCTCCTGGGAGGAAGGCACCTAGCCTCAACCAGCAGAAGGATGTTCGGACCCGCTCGGCGCACCTGGGTGCTGGGTGGCGGGGGAGCGAGAGGGGCCGCTCAGGTCGGCGTGATCCAGGCCCTGTTCGAGGCAGGTGTCGAGGCGCCGGCCGCGATCGTCGGCACCAGCGTGGGTGCGCTGAACGGAGCGTCGATCGCAGCCTTCCCGTCGCTCGCCGGGGCGATGATGCTTCGCGAGGTATGGCTCTCGCGGCAGGCAGCCGCGGTGTTCGCGGCGCACCCCCTCGGGGTCATCATGTCCGGCCTGCGCCGCGACCTGCGCAGCGTCATGCCGCAGCAGAACGTTCGCAACCTGATCAATCGCGCCCAGGCGCTGACCGGCATCGCGACGTTCGAGCAGCTGCGTACGCCCCTCGCGGTGGTGGCGACGGACATGAACGCGGGCAAGCCGGCCGTCTTTCGCTCGGGCGACCTCGGGCCCGCTCTGCTGGCATCAACGGCGATCCCGGGAGTGTTTCCGGCCGTCCGCATCGACGACCGCGAGCACCTGGACGGCGGCGTGGTCGAAAACACGCCGCTCAACATCGCGGTCGACGACGGCGCGCGCGAGATCCTCGCCGTAAGCCTGATGGCGGGCGGCGAGTACGAGCAGACGCCGGCTTCGCTGCCGGAGCTGATCGCCCGGACGCTCCAGCTCTCGCTCCACCACCACATGCTGAGCGACTACGAGCGGCTCCGTGAGCGCGCGCGCATCGTCGTCCTCTGCCCGATCACGGCGCCCACCGCGACGTGGGTGATGAAACGGCAGCACGTCGAGGCGGTGATGGACGCGGCGCGGAAGTCAACCGCCGAGCTGCTCCGGCAGCGCGGCTCCCGGCTGTTCCGGCACTCAGGAATCCACTACATACCTCTCGGTTAGGATTTGGCAGTCCCGAGGGGATGAACCTGGCGCCTGGGGACCCGCGCACACGGTCGCGGGGCCTTGCCGGCGTGGGAGATTTCGAAGGAGGACTGCCGTAATGCCATCCCTTTTCACGTCTGAGTCCGTCACCGAGGGCCACCCGGACAAGCTGGCCGACCAGATCTCCGACGCAATCCTCGACGCGATCCTTGCCAAGGACCCCCTCGCGAGGGTGGCTTGTGAGGCGATCGTCACCACCGGACTCGTGATGGTGGTCGGGGAGATCACGACCGACTGCTACGTCGACATTCCGCGCGTCATCCGCCATACCGTCCGCGAGGTGGGATACACGCGGGCGAAGTACGGCTTCGACGCCGAGACGTGCGGGATCGTCGTCAGCATCGACGAGCAGTCACCGGACATCGCGCAGGGAGTGGACGTCGGCGGCGCCGGCGACTCCGGAATGATGTTCGGGTTCGCCTGCGACGAGACGCCCGAGCTGATGCCGCTGCCGATAACGCTCGCGCACCGACTCGCACGCAGGCTCGCCGAGGTTCGGCGCAACAAGACGCTCAGCTACCTGAGGCCCGATGGCAAGGTCCAGGTGACGGTCCGGTACGACGACCAGGGCAAGCCCGACGGCGTCGACAACGTCGTGCTCTCGACTCAGCATCACGATGAGGTTGATCCCGGGCAGCTTCGCTCGGACATCGCTGAGCACGTGATCGATGCTGTGATCCCCGACGAGCTGCGTAACGGCGCCGTCCGCTCGTTCATCAACCCGACAGGCAGGTTTGTCGTCGGCGGGCCGGTCGCGGATGCCGGCCTCACCGGCCGGAAGATCATGGTCGACACGTACGGCGGTTACGCGCGCCACGGCGGCGGATGCTTCTCGGGCAAGGACCCCACGAAGGTCGATCGTGCCGGGGCTTACGGCGCTCGCTACGTCGCCAAGAACGTCGTCGCATCGGGGGCCGCGGCGAAATGCGAGGTGCAGCTTTCCTACGCCATCGGTGTCGTCAAGCCGGTGGCGATCAGGGTCGACACGTTCGGCACGGGACAGCTGCCCGACGCCTCGATCGCCTCGGCGATCGGAAAGCTCTTCGACCTTAGCCCCCTGGGCATTATCAAGGAGCTGAATCTTCGGCGCCCGCTCTTTCGCCCGACCGCAGCGTACGGCCACTTCGGACGCACGGACATCGACGCGCCGTGGGAGTCGACCACGCGCGCGGCGGAGCTGGCCGAAGAGCTGAGGTGACGGCAGCCAAAACCGTCGTCGTGATCCCGGCCGGCGGCGCCGGCACGCGCCTGTGGCCGCGTTCAAGGAGCTCGACGCCGAAGCACGTATTGCCGTTCGCCGAGAAGGGCCGCCCCCTCCTGCCGGCTACCTACGAGCGCGCACGTTGGGTCGCGGACGAGGTCTACGTGCTCACCGAGGCGCGTCAGCGCGATATCGTGCGCGACGTCCTACCTCAAATCGATGCGGGTCATCTGATCCTGGAGCCATCGGCGCGAGGCACGACCAATGCCTACGGGCTGGCGGCGCTGACCCTCGCCGAAAGGTCGCCCAACGCGGTGATGGTGGCCCTGCCGGCCGATCACGTCGTGCACGGTGCCGCGGAGATCAAACGGGCGGTCCGGACCGCGGTGACCGCTGCGGCGACGAGTGACAACCTCGTCACGGTCGGACTCAAGCCGAGCTTTCCCTCGACCGGACTCGGCTACATCCATGCGCCCGGACGGCCTTCCAAGGGGACCTTGCGCGTGAAGCGCTTCATCGAGAAGCCGAACGCCGCAACGGCTCGCCGGTTCTTGCGAGAGGGTGGCTACTACTGGAACCTCGCGTGGTTCTGCTGGCGGATCGACGTTTTTCTCGAGGAGCTGACACGCCACGCACCCGGTCGCTTGAACGCGTTGCGAAAAGTGGTCGCTGCGCGCCAGGCCGGCGATGAGGCCGAGGCAACGCGACTGTACAACCGGCTGCCAATAGAGGTGATCGACCGAACGGTGATGGAGAAGACCGACCGGCTGCTGCTGGTGCCCGCGACCTTCGACTGGGCGGACATCGGCAACTGGGCTGAGCTCGGCGACCGCCTGCACCCTGACGCGCACGGCAACTCGGTGGAGGGTGACGCGGTGCTGATCGATACCAGCGACAGCCTCGTCTTCGGCGATCGCAGGCTGGTCGCCGCGATCGGCTTGAAGGACATGATCATCGTCGACACTGAGGACGCTCTTCTGGTTGTCCCGAGGTCGCGGGCGCAGGACGTGCGCGAGGTCGTCGAGGCGCTCAAGCGCGCCCGCAAGACCCGCTACCTGTAGCCACCCCACGAAGTCTTCGACTTCGCGGGGACCCCGGCAGTTAACCTTGGATCGTTGAACCGGATGCCGACCCAGATCAAGTTCGGCACGGACGGCTGGCGGGGCGTGATCGCCGACGACTTCACGTTCGGCAACGTGCGCCGGGTCGCCCAGGCTCACGCCCAGTACCTGAAGTCGCGCTCGAGCGAACCTCTGGCGATCGTCGGCTACGACTGCAGGTTCGCTTCCGAGGACTTTGCGCAGGCCGTCTCCCACGTGTTCGCCAGCAACGGCATCAAGACCCTGGTGTTCGATCGACCGTCGCCGACGCAAGTCGCCTCCTGGACAGTGATCGACCGTCGCGCCGCTGGCGCGGTCGCCATCACGGCCAGCCACAACCCGTACCAGTTCAACGGGTACAAGGGCAAGACCGAGACCGGCAGCGCGGTGCCATCGGAGGTCATCGCCGAGCTCGAGCACAACATCGCCGCCCTGGATGAGGTTCCCGCGCCCGATCCGATGATCGGCCACGGG
>DATKFA010000201.1:0-7805 GCA_035511715.1 Candidatus Acidiferrum sp.
TGGTCGAGTTCGTGACCGCGCGCTCGGAATCCTACGCACCCGATTCGCGCAAGCCCGACGTGCGGCGTGCGACCCTGGAGGAGGATCTGCGCCGGCGCGACTTCACCGTCAACACGCTGCTGATGGACCTGGACGGCACCATCCAGGATCCGCTCGGCGGGCGCAAGGACCTCGAAGCGAAGGTGCTCCGCACCCCGGCCGACCCGATTCGCACCTTCGAGGACGACCCGCTGCGCATGCTGCGGGCGGTCCGCTTTGCCGCCGAGCTTGGTTTCGAGCTGGCGCCCGACCTGCTGCCTGCGATGCGGCAGATGAAGTCGCGCCTGGCGCCACCGGTGATCTCGGCCGAGCGAATCGCGGACGAGCTCCGCAAGATGCTCGGGTCCGACCGTCCCAAGCTTGCCCTGGGGCTTCTCGACCAGGCCGAGCTCCTGGAGGTCATCCTGCCCGAGATCGCCGCCTGCAAGGGAGTTCCCCAGACGGGCTTCCACACGCACGACGTGTTCGGCCACACGCTCCTGACCGTCGAGGCGACCCCGCCCGACCTTCTCCTTCGTACGGCCGCGCTGTTCCATGACGTCGGCAAGCCGCAGACGGCCAAGGGCGACGGCACCTTCGTCGGCCACGAAGAGGTCGGCGCGGAGATCGCCAGGGCGGCGCTGGAACGGCTGCGCTTCTCGCAGAAGGAGATCGAAACCGTCACGACCCTCGTCCGCCTTCACCTGCGCCCGGTCTTCTACCGGTCGGAATGGAGCGATGGCGCAGTACGGCGCCTCGCCCGCGACTCAGGCCCGCTGCTGGGGCGCCTGATGCTCCTTGCCCGCGCCGACATCGCGGCCTCGGCCTATCCCTATCCGGAGAAGATGGACGAGCTCCAGGGGCGGCTCGACGCGGTGGTGGCGGAGCGGCCTTCGCGCCTCGCGCCGCTGATCACCGGCGAAGACATCATGCGGATCCGCGGCATCGGCCCAGGCCCCGAGGTGGGGCGGATCAAACAGAAGCTCGAGGAGCTCGTGATCGACGGCGAGATCCCGCCGGATCGCGACGCGATTACCAAGTACTTGTCAGGCCACTCAGATATGTAGCGCCCGACCCGGTAGGCCTTATGCTGCCTGTTGGAGGGGGCCGCCCCTTGGAGATTCACGCAGGGAAATGGGCGGCCTTGGGAGGAATCGACAATGACGGACGTGGCAATCGAATCACTCAGTGCGCCGAGCACCAATGGCGAGCCGGTTGCGCTTGACCAGAAGGCGACCGTTCTCGCCCAGGAGGACGAGCTCTCGGGCAAGCTTGTGCTCAGGGGGCCGGGTCAGGTGCTCGGCACGTTCAGCGGCCAGATCGAGTGCGACGGCGACCTCCTGGTGGGGCCGGAGGCGAACGTCGAGGCTGACATCCGCGGAACGAGGATCACGATCTCGGGCGTCGTCCGCGGCAACGTTATCGCGAGCAACCGGCTCAAGATCACGAGCTCCGGCAGGCTCGAAGGCGACGCCACCGTGGGCGCGCTGGTCGTCCAGGAGGGAGGAGTGCACTACGGGGTCATCAGGGTCCACCCGGAAGGCATCCCCGACATCCCGCCCGAGCGCATGGCCCAGGTGCCCGCGCAGTCGACCGTCGTAACTTTGAAGGCTGTCCCCAACCCTGTTGGGAAGGTCAGAAAGTTCTGGGGTGAGTTCTTCTAAGCGGTCATCGAAAAGGGAAGTCCGGGCGCGATCCGAGGGGTCTCGCGCCCGGGCGGCGTCCGCCGCCCCGAAGTCGCCTGCCAGGAACCCGGCAGCCAGGAAGCCAGAGCTCAAGAAGCCTGCGGCCGCGGCCCGGCCGGCGCCAGTGCCGCTCCCCAAGCCGAAGCCCCTGCCGACCCGGCCGGTCATCCCGCCTTCGCGTCCCGGCATTCGCCTGGCCGGGTCGGCTTCCTCGCGGCTGACCATCAAGCCGAGCCCAACCACCGGGCCGCGACCGCAGCTCCAGCTCTCGACCAAGATCCGGCCGAGCGGTCCCCGCAAGCTGAGCGAGGTCGAGCTCGACGAGGACGAGGTCCTGATCGACGGCTTCGACGCCACGCTCGCCGGTGAGAGGGTCCGCATCACGGCCGTGCTCGAGCGGACGTGCGTCTACGTCGACCGGAGCGGAGACCGCCGGCTGGTGCGCAAGGACGAGCTGTGGGTGGAGGCGGACAAACTTCCCATCAGACGGAGAGGCCTGGCTTAAATCGTTCGTTTAATCTGAAGCGCCGCGATGATCGAAGAGCCCAGGCACACGCGCAACCTCGCGCTCGAGCTTCTCCGCGTGACCGAGGCAGGCGCCCTTGCCGCCGCTCCCCTCCAGGGCCGGGGCAACAAAGAGGCGGCCGACCAGCGCGCGGTCGAAGCCATGCGCGAGGCGCTGCTAGACGTGGACATGAAAGGCACGGTCGTTATCGGCGAAGGTGAGAAGGACGAGGCGCCGATGCTCTATTTCGGCGAGGAGATCGGCAACGGGCTCGAGCCCGAGGTCGACGTCGCCATCGATCCGATCGAGGGCACGAGCCTGACCGCGTCCGGGCTGCCCGGCGCGATCTCGGTCGTCGCGCTCGCCGAGCGCGGGACCATGTTCACGACCCACGTCCACTACATGCTGAAGATGGTCGTAGGTCGGAGGGCGCGGGGCGCGATCGACCTCGAGATGCCGGTCGAGTGGAACCTGCGCCGCATCGCCAAGGCCGAGGGGCTTCCAGTCCAGGAGCTCTCAGTGGTGGTCCTCGATCGCGACCGAAACAAGGACATCATCGCCGAGATCCGCGAGGTAGGAGCTCGGATCAAGCTCATCTCCGCCGGCGACGTGGCAGGGGCGCTGGAGGCAGCGCTGGAGACGCGCCTCGGGATTCACTGCATGATGGGCTCCGGCGGGGCCACCGAAGGCGTGCTCGCGGCCTGCGCCATCAAGACGATGGGGGGTGATATGCAGGCCAAGCTGTTCTTTCGCGACGACAAGGAGCGCCAGCTGGCCATCGAGGAAGGCCACCAGCCCGACAAGGTGCTGTGCCTCGACGACCTGTGCTCGGGCAAGGACATCTTCTTCGCCGCCACGGGCATCACGTCAGGCGAGCTGCTCCGTGGCGTGCGCTACGAGGACGTCTACGCGTACACGCAGTCGATGGTGCTGCGGTCGGCGAGCGGCACCATGCGCATAGTCGACGCCTACCATCCGATCGATCTATTGCGCGCCAAGGGCTTGCTGCCCGGCCAGGTGCGAACCCACTGAGCGCAACCGAGGCGGGGCAGTTCCTCACTGCCGCGGGCAAATCGCTTGGACCGGTGCAGTGGGAGTGGATCGCGACGGCGCGCATGGTCGCCCGCCGACGGTCCTCCAACGGAGCGGTCGAGGAGGTGCTCGACGGCCTGCTGTCCGGCGCCGATCAGGCCATGGTCAACGCGTTCACCAGCGGCTTTCGAGTGGCGCAGGCCAAAACCGCGATCGAGCACTCGCTGACGGACACCACTGCCGTCGCCGCCGCGCTCGAATCGGCGCAAGTAGTCGCGCTCGGCATCCTCGTGCGGGAGGCGATGGACCCGGCGCAGTTCGAGGCGCTCTACCGGCCGTTCGCGACGGTGCTCCCAGGGCCGACGTACCGCGTGCCCGCGCCGATCGACCAGCAGATCGCGGCGTTCATCCTGCGCCTCCCTACACTCTCTGGCGAACCGGAGCAAGAGGTTTCGGCCGTCGCCAAGACCCTGAGCGTGGCGCCGAAAGCCCCGGCCCCCACCGCCGCCGGCGCGATGCCCGTGATCGCGGCGCCGGCTGGACTCGATCCGGCCGCCAACTACGCCGCGGCGTGGAAGCAGGTGATCAACATGGCGAACCAGGCTGGTCGTACTCAGGCATTTCGAGTCATGCAGGACACCGCGGAGCAGGCCGCCCCGCACGATGGCCTGGGGATCGTGGGATTCGCGGGCGTCGCGGCCGGCGCCATCTTCATGCGTGACGTTCTACAGATCGAGAAGGTCCTTCTCCTGTACGAGCCCTTTGCGGCCGCGTTCCCGTACGAGTCGCTGGGGGCCGGTTAGAGGCCCGGCCGAAAAGCCCTCGACGGATCTTCGGCGCCCATGCGGCCCACTCCCCCCGGAGGGGGCCCCCCAGTAGGTTCTGCGCTGCTCGTAGCCCCCGCGCAACCACGGCGCGGGGACCCCAGCAGGTTTGCGCTCGCTCCGCTGCTCGGCGCTTCATCCGAATCTGGGCCACCTGGATCACCGAATCTCTCGCCGAGGTTTTCGGCCGTGCCTCTAGGTCTTCGGGACCAGAGCCTGGACCTCGGCCATCCAGCGCCGCTGGAAGAGATAGGACAGGCCGTAGACCCCGGCCGCGAGGATCGCCCCGGTCAGCACCGCCAACGCGGCATGGATGGCCGAGTTCGGAATCGGGCTCAGCGCCACGGCGTCGTCGCCGATCACCGCCGCCACGGCCAGCGTGACCGGAGTCAGCACGGGGATGAGCTGCAGCCGGCGCATCACTGGGGGCACCGGGGGTTCGACCCGGCCCACCATGCGCTGGCCCATCACGCCGACCGACTTGACGTGGTGCAGGTTCGGCGTGACGGTCAGGACGACGTTCACCTGGTTGCCCGGAACTTGCTTCAGCCGCGCGGGCGGCACGAGGAACTGCTCGCTGCCCCCGCGGGTCTGGACCATGAGCATGCCCAGCCCCATCGAGGTGCTGACCGAGCTCGCACCCACGAGCTGTCCCTGCACGATGCGCGGCTCGGCCTTGCGATCCTTTAATGCAAGGCGAAACCCCGGGCCGACGAAGCTTGCGAGCAGCGCGATCGGGAAGATCCACGCCACGGCCGCCGCAACCGCGTCGGGCCAGCCGTAGATCGGCGGCAGCAAAAGCAGGTACGCGGCGATGATCAGGACACACAGCACTGCGATCCCAACCGCGATGTAGCCCCAGCGCACGACCTGGTCGGGCGCATAGCCCTGGAGCATGCCGCCCGCCTGCACGAAGCGTTCCCGCTGCCGGCGAGTCGCCCCCTGCGCGTTGGACGCCGCGCCCTTGGGCTGGATCCTCCGCATCTGCGTACGGACTTGCTTCTTGCCCATCCCCTCAGATGGGAAGTGTATCGGGCGGTGGATAGATGACCCTCCCGGTTACGACCCGCGCGAACGGGGTCAGGCGATGTGGCGACGGCTCCTGCATGCCGGTGATGTGCCTCACCTCCACTCCATTGACGACCAGCGCGTCGGCGATGAGCGAGCGATGGCAACGCCACGGAACCGCCTCGGCGCACATGACGGCGAGCCGTTTCGAGGCAGCGAGCCCCTCGAGCCCGGCCAGGGCGTCCCGGAACGCGTCGGTCTGCATGTAGTCGGCATAGCCGCGGAATGAAACGTTGCGCCAACCCAGGTTGGTCGAATCGGCTTTTGGCTTGCGCAGCCCGCCGAGCTCGGGCATGTGCACGTACGCGATCCCGTGCTCGGGCAGTGACCGCTCGAGGGCAGCCTTGGCGAAGTGCGGCATGCGGCGCGACGCCGGCAGCGTACGCACATCGACGAGCAGCTCGACACGATGATGCCGCAGCAGCTCGACCAGCTCGTCCAGTGATCGGGTCGAGTGCCCGATCGTCAGAACCTCGGTCAGGGGTTGCGCTGGGTGGGGTCGACCGCGGACACCAGCACGTGCTTGGTGTACGACTGACCGCCGGCCTGAACCGCGCCGGTGAAGAGGAACGCGGGCTCGTAGAAGCTGTGGTCCCCCGCGGGGACAAGGACGTACACGAGCTCCGCCCGGTCGAGTTGAGCGACGGGCACCGCGCTGTCCGAGGATGGCGCGCCGAGTCCCGTCGCTTTGCGGATCGCGTCCGTGGAGCTGATCACGTTGTAGTTCGCGACGTCCAGGCTCACCGGTAAGACGCCGGAGGCGAGCACGGGTCGGTTGCCGCTCAGGTCGACCTCGAGGCCATACCGGTTGGCGTTGAAGTCGATCTGATAAGCGGGGCCGTAACCGGGGACGTCGAACTGTCGCTGGTAGACGACCTTCACCGGATCGCCCGAGCTGTCGATGCCCACCTTGTACGGCCACTGCGGCTGCAGGCTGTGCTGCGCGAGAAACACGTCGGCCAGGTCCTGCGGGCCGCCGGCTGCATCGATCGGTGGAAGGTTGAGACCCGAGAAGATGAAGTAGGCCGGGCTCGACGGGGGCGAGGTCACCGTGCCCCGAATCTTCAGCGTGTAGTCGGCCGCGGAGTACATGCCGAGAAACCCGGAAGGACGTCCGCGAAGAGCCGCGCCCAGCGCAGACGCGAACTGGTCGGCGTCGCTGGAGGAAGGCTCGCGATAGCGAAACACCGGCGCGGTCGTGAGATGGACGTCGAACGTCCCCGTCCACGTCAGCTGCACCGGACCCGCGTAGTCGGCGCCCTGCGGCGCCGTCGCGTTTGCACCTGGGGTGGTCGCCTTTGGTGCACCGGTGAAGACAGGCGATGGCAGCTTGCCGAAGTTGCCCGCGAAGGACTGTCCGGCGGCAGGCGCCGCCGCGCGCTCTACGCCGGACGACGAGGCGCCGCCGCCGCCGTGACCCAGACCGTTCACGGCAACGATCCCGACGCCGATGGCGACGATCAATACCAGCGCGGTCGCCGTCGCGGGCACCGCGGGCACCTCGCGTATGCCGTTCCAGAAAGCCGCGAGCGCATCGCGGAACCGGCGCTGAGCGGGCCTGCTCGACTGGACCCGCAGCCAGAGCTCGTCCTCGAAGGCGGGCCGCGGGCGCGTGGTCTGGAAAGCGTCGTCGAGCTGGCGCTCCAGAGCCTGCAGCTCGAGCTCGTCGTCGTTCTGACTCACGCCGGCTCCTTGTGCACCGCTTGGCGCAATGTCTTCAGGGCTCGGTGATACAGCATCTTCGCCGCGTCTTCGCTGCAGCCGAGCAGCGAGCCGACCTCGTCGAAGCTGAGCCCCGAGTGTCGGAGCGAGATCGCGTCGCGCTGTCGCTCTGGCAGCTCGGCGACCTGGGCGAGGAGCGCCCTGTACTGGATCCGTTCCTCCGCCTGTCCCGCCGGATCCTCTTCGGCCTGCGGCTCGCGCTCGATGGTGCGGCGAAGGCGGTCGCGGCGGTTGCCGGCGCGAAAGTGGTCCAGCGTCGCGTTACGCGCGATGCGGAACAGCCACGCCGCCGGCGTGCTGTTGCGCGTCTCGAATCGCGCGTAAGCCTGGTAGGCGTTCATGAACACCTGCGCCGTGACGTCCTCCGCGTCGGCGGACGACCCCACCTGGGCGCGGACGTAGGCGTAGATGCGTCCCAGGTAATCGCGATACAGGTCCTCGAAGGCCGGCCGGTCCGCTTCCACGGCCGGTTCATGGTAGGTGCGCGCACGGTATTTGAGGCAACGCCGGGCTACCGGCGGCTGTAACGGGGGCTACGAACGAAGAGCGGGACCGACCTCTTTGGGGCGGTTGGTGAAGACCGAGTCCGGCCTGGCGTACTTGCACCAAGCAACCGCGGCATCGTCGTCGACGGGCCACACCGCCACGGCTCCGCCGGCAGCGTGCACCTCCTTGACGACCTGCGGGTCGCTCGCGCCCCAGTGCGGCGAGTAAACGTCCGCGCCGGTCTCCCGCAGCATCTCCGCCGGATGCAGAGGACGCGCCCCCTCGAGAATCCCCAGCTGCAAAGCCGGTTCCACCTTGCGCAGCTCGTGGATCGCCACGTGATTGAACGAGACGACGGCGCACTCCTGGATGGCACCGAGCTGACGGAGCATGTTGATCAGCTTCTCCTCGAGGCCGGGATAGAGCGGCGGCAGGTTCTTCAGCTCGATCACGAGCCCGACCTTG
>DATKFA010000202.1:0-8667 GCA_035511715.1 Candidatus Acidiferrum sp.
CGGTTGAGATCACGGACCGGGGGGTGGTCGTGCTGGTGCTTGATCAGGTCGCGGGCGATGTCTTCGATTTCTCGGGCGATGGACATGTGGGGCTACCAGTTCCTTTTTCGTGGGTGGCTGCGTCGAATTCGGCTGTAGCCCAATAGCTTGGCGCAAATGCCCCACGATAGGCTACTGAAAGTAAGGAAATCAGGAGTTGCCCTGAAGCCGGATAGTCCGGACTAAGCGAGGGTCAGTAGCCCTTTTCGCCCCGCCAGCGCGCTATCCAGCCCGAGTGCTGGTCCTCGTGCTGGCTGCGCAAACCGGCGGCGCCGTAGCGAGACAGGTCGAGCGCGTC
This sequence comes from Candidatus Acidiferrum sp., assembly GCA_035511715.1. GTDB lineage: Bacteria > Chloroflexota > Dormibacteria > Dormibacterales > Dormibacteraceae > 40CM-4-65-16. The sequence continues at coordinate 338 of DATKFA010000202.1, forward strand.
CGGTGTGGCGGCCGTGATCGCGTCGAGCAGCTTTCGCCTCGACTGCTCGAGCTCCCACCTGGCTTGAGCGGCAGACATCGACCGGCGGAGCTCATACCCAGTCGCGTTGTGCTCTTCGTCCTGGTGCTCGGTCATCTTCCAGGCAGATTCGAAGCCGGCGGAGATCCGAGCGACCTCGGCGGCGCGGATGTCGTCCCACAGCGCGAGGTGGGCAAGATGGTCTTTGACGGCCCACCCGTCGATCGTGGTCTCCGACATCTGCTCCTCGGTGAGGCCGTCGATCGCCTCGAGCATCCTCACCCTGGACTCGCGGTAGTGGCGCAGCAGGTCTTCGCGACTTTCAGCCATGCGCTAAACAATCGCACAGCGGCATAGACTCATTCCGTGCCGAAGCGCATCGAGGGCCGATGCTCCTTCTGCGGTAAGGGCGGGGACCAGGTCGGCAGATTGGTGGCGGGACCTGGCGTGTTCATCTGCGATGGGTGCGTAAGGCTCTGCGCGGAGATCGTCGAAGAGGGTCGGCCGCCCTCGCGTGGCGTGGCGCAGACCCGTACATGGATGCGCAGGACAGGTCGATCGCGGCCGCGCGGATGGTTCTGGCGATTGTTCCGCACCGAGGAGCTGAGTCCGACCCGCTAGCGGTAGTCGTGTGAGCGCTGCGCGGGTCGCGGCACTCCGTCGAGCGCTTGGATGTGGCTGGCCAGCACCGAATACACACCGTCCTGGCGCTGCATCACGCCGTCGATGATCAGGATCGGCTGGCGGTTGGCCACAAGTCGGTAGCGGTCGTAAACGTCCGGCTTGATCGTCACGTTGACCTGGCCGAACTCGTCCTCCAGCGTGAAGAAGCGAATCTTGTGGGCGGTAGAGGGTGCCTGGCGGGTGATGACGAGTCCGGCGACGCGGACGTGCTGTCCGCTGCGAATGGTCGGAACCTTGTTCGACTCGAGCGCGCCCATCTGGGCCAGTCGCTCGCGGCAGAAATGGATGAGGTGGTGGCCGGTCGAGAGGTCGGATATCCGGTACTCGAGCTGGTTGGCGTCGAAGTCATCGATCGCCGGCAGCCCGGGCGCTGTTCCGTTGAGGCCCAGCTCGGATTGCCTGTCGATACCGCGACGCAAGCCCTTGCCGTGCCATCGCTCCTGCCATCCCCACAGCAGCTCGCGCCTCGGCTGGCCGAGCGCGTCGAATCCGCCGACCATGACGAGGTTGCGTACCGCCTTAGGGCCGATCGGCCCCCCGCGCAATCGCGCAAGGAGGTTGTCGAAGGATGTGTAGGCGCCACCATTCTGCCGCTCCTCGACGATCGCCTTTCGCCCTTCCTCGCCGAGATCGCGGACGTAGTTGAAGCCGATGCGCATCGCGTACCCGTCCTGGATCTTTTCCGGAAGGCAGCGGACGTCGGAGCGGTTGATGTCGACGGGCAGCGCTTTCATACCGTGCCGCTTCAGGTCCTCGACCAGGACACTGGGGTGGTAGAAGCCCATGGGCTGGTTGTTGAGCAGGCCGCAGCCGAACTCGACGGGGTGATGCAGCTTCATCCAAGCGGTCTCGTACGCCGTCCGGGCGAAAGCGGCCGCGTGCGAGCGGCAGAAGCCATACACAGCGAAGCCCTGCACGGCTTTGAAGAGCTGGTCTGCCACCTCCCGGGGCACTGCGTTGGCGAGGCATCCATCGACGAACTCGTCTTCCAGCGATGACATCTCGACGCGGTTGAGATGCCGCGTCATCGCGCGCCGAAAACCATCGGCGCGCCCCGGCCTCATGCCGGCGACGTGCATCGCGATCTCGATGATCTGCTCCTGGTACAGGATCACGCCGAGGGTGTCCGCGAGGATCGGCTCCAGCAGCGGATGGGCATAGGTCACCGTTTCGCGACCCTGCTTGCGCCGGATGTAGGGATGGACCGCGTTGCCCTGGATTGGTCCCGGACGGATGATGGCAACCTCGACGACGAGGTCGTTGAAGTCCTTCGGGCGCGTGCGGGGCAGTGTCTGCATCTGGGCGCGGGACTCGATCTGAAAAACGCCGATGGTGTCCGCGGCGCTGCACATCTCGAACACCGCCGGGTCCTTGAGCGGCAGCTGGTCGAGGTCTGGACGTTTGCCGGTCGTGTCCTTGATCAGGTCGAGCGCCTCGGCGACAACCGATAGCGTGCGCAGGCCGAGCATGTCCATCTTGATCAGGCCGAGATCCTCGACGTCGTCCTTGTTGAACTGGACGACGCGCCTACCTTCCATCGTGGCTGGCTCGACCGGCGCGATGTCGACCAGTGGCTCGCCGGTCACGAGCATGCCGCCGTTGTGGATCGAGAGGTGGCGAGGGAACTCGATGACCTCACGGCACAGCTCGAGGAACTGCTGCCAGCTCTGCGGGCGCATATCCGGCGGCGGCACTGCCCACTGCATGGAATCCTCGACGTCTTCGGTGAACCATCGGTCGACGCCTTTGGCCAGCCGGTCGAGCAGCTCGGCCGAGAAACCGAGCGCCTTGCCGACCTGGCGGATCGCCATGCGGGGCTGGAAGGTGACGACGTTGCAGACCATGCCGGTCCGCTCCCAGCCGTACTTCTCATAGATGTACTGGATGACCTTCTCGCGATGTGCTGTCGAGAAGTCGATGTCGATGTCCGGCGTGCTCGTCATCTCTTCATGCAGGAACCGTTCGAAGAGGAGGTTGTGCTCGATGGGGTCGACCCTCGTGATGCCGAGGACGTAGGCGACGATCGAGTCGGCGGCCGACCCGCGTCCCTGTCCGGGCACGCCTTGCTCGCGCGCGAAGCGCATCAGGTCCCAGTTGATGAGGAAGAACTCGGCCAGCCCGGTCTTCTCGATCACCTCGAGCTCGTGCTGCAAGCGACGCGTGACAGCTGAGGTGATCGGCCGGTATCGCTCGCGCAAGCCTTCGAAGCACAGCTTGTAGAGGTAGGAGAAGGGAGTGTCGCTCTCGGGCACGGGGTAGCCGGGAAACCTGACCTTCCGGAAGTCGAGGTCGACATCGCAGTGCTGGGCGATCTCCCACGGCGTCGCAAGCGCCTCTTCATGCCCCTTGAACAGCGGTCGCAGCTGGTCGCCGCCTTTGAGGTGATGCTCCGAGTTGGGGAAGAGGTGCTGCCTTGCTTCGTCCAGGGTGGCGCGGTGGCGGATCGCAACGAGAACGTCGTGGAGCTTTCGTCTTGCGGCTGAGTGGTAGTGGACCTGGTTGGTCGCGACGACGGGCGCGCTGCATCTCTTCGCCATTGCGGCGCGCCCCTCCAGCACCCATTGGTCTTCGGTGCGCAGGTGGTGGTGAAGCTCGCTGAAGACGTTCTCTTTGCCGAGCGCCTCCTGGAGATCGCGCAGCCGCTGCTCGCTGTCGGTCGCGCTGAGGTAGAAGAGGTCGCCCTTCTGCTCAATCACGGTTTTGAGGGTCGTGCGTGCCTCCCCCTTGGGCTGGTCGGCGTGGGCGAGGCTGAGCAGCCGGCAGAGGTTGGAGTAGCCGCTCAGGTTGCGCGCGACCAGGATCAGCTCCTCGCCGTCGACCTCCAGCGCGCTGCCGATGATGGGCTTGACGCCGAGCTTGCGGCAGGCCTGGAGATGTTTGACCGCGCCGTAGACCCCGCCGGTGTCGGTGATGGAGAGGGCGGGCAACTCGAGCTCGGCGGCGCGCATCGCCAGCTCGAACGGATGCGACCCGCCGTCGAGAAAGGAGAAGTTGGAGTGGGAGTGAAGCTCGACGTACGGATTCACGCCAGGGTGTCGAGCCTTTGGCGCCAAACGTCCCTTATCCGTGCTGGATTTGGACCGTTTGACGCCAAAAGCGCAAACCGCTGGCGGAGCTCAGTCATAGACCCGTTCTACGAACCACTGGTTGGTCGTGGGGTCGAAGTAGAGCTCGCAGAGCAGGCTGTTGTTGAGCACCGCCTTCCAGTACTCGCGCACCACCGGCCGGTCCCACCATGACCCCTCGACCTTCCAGCGTGCCATCGGCTCGATCGAGCCATTGAAGGCACCGGAGATGGCGATAGGCGCCCGGCCGTGGTCGAGAGTTACGTCAACCAAGGTCGGGGGACGAATCAGGCGTGTCATCTTTTCCAGATCCCGGCTATCCCGCGAACGGCTGCTTCTGAACGACTTCGTCACCGAAGCGTTCCTGCAGACGCTCCAGCGCCGCGATGACCTCTTCGCTCGATCCGTCACCGCCTGCCCACAGCCGCAGCTGGCGCCTGCCCGCGCCTTCGAGCACCGGCAGCTCGATCCACAGCTCTGTGATCGGCGCGCGCGGCTGCCACTCCTTGATCCACGACCCGACGAGCCCGAAAAGCTCCTGGGTGCTGCTCAACGGATGACGGACGATCGACTCACGCGTTTCGTGCTCTCCTGAGTCGACCTCGAGACGCACGCGGACATGCTTGGCGCCGGCGGCGCGGAGTCCAAGCTCGTCGGCAAGGTCACCGCACAACGCACGAGCGACGAAGAGAAGCGCCTCGCGGTCCTCGACCGGGTCGCCGAACTGCCGGTGAGCGCTCGTGAAAAGAGGAGGCCGCCACGCGTTGAGCTGATCAGGCTCGGCGCCGCGCGCGAGGAGCACCGCTCGCCGTCCATCGCGACCGAGCTGGCTCTCGAGCTCGCGTGGACCGATGGCGGCGACTGCTGCCAGCGTTCGCAGGCCGAGGAGGTCCAGACGCTCGAGCTGTTCAGCGTCGAGCGGAAGCTCGCGTGCGGGTAGAGGCGCGAGGAACTCGCGGGCGTTGGTGACGTTGATCATGCGACCTGGTCGTGAACGAGCCGCAGCGAGTCGCGCTGAGAAAGGACCCGGGGCAAGACCAAGCCGCGGTTCGCGTCCGATCGCTTTCGCAAGACGGTGACGCGCGGCGCGGATTGATTGGCCGGCGGTCGCGACACCGCTCACGTCGAGCCACGCGATCCCTTCGTCGCGTACCTCGACGACGGGTGCCAGGTCGTAAAGGGCGGTCGAGATCAGCTCGCGGATGCGAGCTGTCGCTTCCTCGTCGGGCAGGACGAAGACTGCGTGGGGACAGAGATGCTCTGCCTGGCGGAGTGCCATGCCCGGCACCACCCCGAAGGGCAGCGTCTCCTCCGAGGCCGCCACCACATGCTCGTCCCAGCGTCCGATGATGACGGGCCGTTCGTAGAGATCCGGCCGCCGCGCCAGCTCGAGATGACCTAGGAGACCACAGCAGACGCGCGCGGCAGCACCTCCTCGTAACCGATCACGACTTCGGTGATGCCGGTGACGTAATCGGCAGGCGGCCTTGGACTCAGCGGATACCGGATCTCGAGCTCGCTCTCACCGAGTGGTGGGGCGACGCGGTTCTTCAAACAGCGCGCGTTGACGCGAAGTCCGACGAGCTGTCCTCGCTCCCACATCCATTCGCGGCGCGAGAAACCGAGGCTGAAGCTCGAGGCATGGGCGAGAGCCCGGTTGGGCGCGTCGATCACGCCGACCATCACCGAGCCGGATCGGTTGGCGCCTGACTCGAGCGGGCCGAGCCAGTGCTCCGGCAAATCGCACATCAAAAGCAGGAAGCCGGCGCCCGCCCGTGCAAGTGCTGCCGCAGCCTCCCCCGCGATCTCAGGAGCCGGCGCGCGGACGATCGTCAGCGCGCCAGGCTCAGGGGAGAAGGGTAGTAACCAGGTGGGGTCGAATCCGCCGCCGTCGATGACGATGGCGTGGGCGAGCTCGCGAGTTGCGCTGGCCAGCAAGGCGAAGGCGACCGTGAGCTTGCCGCAGGTTCCGCCGCCCGTGAGGAGCGAAAGCCTGCCGCGCGGCAGGCCACCGATCCCGGTGAGATGGTCGACGAGCGTTCCGCTCGGCCATGGCGACGGCGGGGGCAGCTCGCCCGCGCGCGTCAGCGCCTGGCTGCCGAAGCGGAGCCGGATCGAATCGATCGCAAGTTCGAGTTTGGGTTGAGCCTGCATCTTTCAAGTTGGCTGCCTCGGAGAGAGACGCAGGGGGCGAAGTGGAGGCGCTCTGAAGATACCGAACACATGTTCGAGAGTCAAGACCTCAGCCCTCTTCCTTATACGTCTGGGGAGGTAGCGCGTTTGTCCTCCCCACGAGTGGGGAGTTTGCGCGAAGCGCCGGAGGGCGATTAACCGACTAGGTTTTCACTCAACCTGGACAGGAAGTGGTGATGGGTCGAATCTTTGCCGAGCTGCTCGAGCGCGAGCAGGTCCGAGTTAGACGTGTGCGGAGCGATACGCCGGCCCGCCCCTCCGCCGCCTGACGGCGGCACCTCCCCACTGCGTGGGGAGGACTTCAGGACAATGCCCCTCTCCCATAAAAAGAGCCGGGGCTCCACAGAACCCCGGCGCGTAACGAGCCTACGAAACGATTGAAGAGAAGTGTCTTACTTCTTCTTCGAGGACTTCTTCGCCGCCTTCTTGGCCGGCTTCTTGGCTGCCTTCTTCTTCGCTGCCATCAATCAGTTACCTCCTTCTCCTGAAGATATGGACCCGATCGGTTCCATCGGTTTGGCGGGATCAATCTTGTGATGTGACGTGGACAGGATCGCTCCTACACGCACCTCCTCTGTAACCCCACGGGTTTCGCCGCGGACCCTCTTTGATGAGAACTCCGAGACGTTGGCGGCTGACGAAAATGGTCCGCATTCTCGCGTCGGGTCCGTTGCCTCTGTGGTGGCAACCACGAGCAGCATCGCCATACAAGTTGTTGTGATACTCGATGAAGCCCACTCGCGTCAATCCCTCGCGCAAAATTTTTTTGCGCGTGGTTGTGGAAATTTCTGACGAGATCGCATTGATGATGAGCATCAATGGACCATCGACACGACGTCGACGCGACATCACGCGACCATCGCTGACATCGCGAAGACTGCGACGATATGCGCGATGAGAGTCGTCCTCGGCCACGGTGCTTCGGGCAATGCAGCGTCGATGAAGCCATACGTCGTCGGTTTCAAACGTCGCGGAATCGATGCTCTCGCGGTGGATCTCCCGCGTGGTGGTGCGGAGAACGCCGTGCCCGTCTTCATCAAGGCATCGGGACGCGGTCACGACGTCGTCGGTGGTGGTCAATCGTTTGGCGGTAGGGTCGCGAGCATGGCCGCGGTCGAAGCGGACTTCGGTGGACTCGTCCTTTTCTCGTATCCGCTCCACCGGCCGGGCTTCAAAGACCAGCTGCGGACCGCGCACTGGCCCCAGATCAGGTGCCCGACCCTGTTCCTGAGCGGGGATCGAGATCCATTCGCCGATCTGAGCCTGCTCGAGAAGAAGATCGAGATCATCCCCAACGCCCGGCTCGTCGTCTTCAAGGGCCAGGGCCACGGGTTGCTGAAGGTGCTCGACGACGCGCTCGACGTGGCCGCGGATTTCCTCAAGACAGAACTCAAATGACACAGAGCCAGCACATGGTGCAGGTCAACGGGCTGAGGTTTCGGACGATGGTGGACGGTCCGGCCACAGGCGAGATGGCCATCCTGCTGCACGGTTTTCCGGAAGGCGCCGAATCCTGGACCAGGCAGGTGGACGCGCTTGCCAGAGCGGGAGCGCTTGCGGTCGCGCCAGACATGCGCGGGTATGGTTTGAGCGACGCGCCACGCAACGTCAGCGACTACGAGATTGGCAACCTCGTCTCGGACGTGGCGGGTCTCATCAAGGCTTTCGGACGGGACCACGCCCATGTCGCTGGTCACGACTGGGGCGCCATCGTCGCGTGGTTCTTCGCGAGCCACCACCCTGAGATGACCAAGTCGCTGACCGTCCTGTCGGTCGGACATCCGGCAGCCGCGGCGGCGGCGATCCGGAACGACGAGGATCAGGCGAAACGCTCCGAGTACATCCGTCTGTTCTTGATGGAGGGCAAGGCCGAGGAGGTCTTGACAGAAGACGACCACCGGCGGATACGCGTGATGTTCGGTGGCATCGCCGGACCCGCGGCGGAGCACTTCATCCGATCGCTGTCGCGACCTGGCCGGCTGACCGCCGGGCTCAACTACTACCGCGCGAACTTTGGGCGCGGCCTCGACTGGTGGTCGCGCGCAGGCGACGTGAGGGTCGAAGCTCCGACCGTCTTGCTTTGGGGAGACCAGGATGCCTTCCTCGGCCGCTGGCAGGCTGAGCACACCAAGGATCAGATGACGCACGACTTTCGCCTCGACGTACTGGAAGGCGCGGGCCACTGGCTTCAGTTCGAAAGACCGGATGACGTGAGCCGCACACTCGTAGGCGCGGTCTTATAAGTAAGCTTTCACCGATGCTGCGTCCGGGAGAGTCCGAAAGGCGCGGGGGATTGCGCCGTCTCGATGACATTCTCGAGAGCCTCGAGCAGCTGAACCTTCACGACAAGACGGAGCTGCCCGACCACGT
>DATKFA010000203.1:0-4924 GCA_035511715.1 Candidatus Acidiferrum sp.
CGCGGCGGCGGAGTCGAGCGCCAGCAGGTAACCCTTGGCGCGTTCGGTGAGCGGGTAACGATTTTCCAACGCGGGAAACTCGCGGCCGTGGTCGCTTTGCACCCGGTGCGCGAGCTCGTGCACGAGAAGGTAATCGAGGACCCAGTCCGGAAGCTCCGCTGCCCGTCGCGCGATTCGAATGGCGCCGTCGGTGAAAGAGCAGCTGCCCCACTGGTGATCCATGTCAGCGAACCCGATCGAGGCCCACGTCAGCCCGCCGTCGAAGTGGCGCTGGTTGAGGCGAGCTGCTCGCTCTTCCAACCGGCGGTCGCTCGGTCTGCGGCGTTCGGCTCGTCGTTCCAGCCGCTTGCTCATGACCTCCGCCCAGTGCTCCCGCTCGGCGATGGGCATCGTCGCGGGTACCAGCAGTTCCAGCACGCCGGAGCGGAGCCGGGCGGCGACGGTGCGGCGGCGTTTGCGGGACGTGATGATTCGAACGGGCGGCATGCTCGCGTCCGAATTGTAGGATTGCCGCGCAGCAAGACTTGCCAAGAAGCATCGTCCTCGGCAACGGAAACGTCCTCATCGGCCTCGATGCCACGTACACGGTGCGCGACATCTTCTATCCGAGGGTCGGTGACGCCAATCAGACGATGGGCAACGAATGCCGGACCGGCTTTTTCATCGACGGACGGTTCGCGTGGCTCGACGACGGCGCGTGGCAGCGGCAGCTTGGCTACGCGGAAGACTCGCTGGTCAGTGACGTCACGCTGACGCATCCAGGGCTCGGCATCTCGGTCCGGTTCGAGGACTTCGTCGACCTCGCGCGCAACTGGTTCATCCGCAATGTCGAGATCACTTCACCGAGCGGCTTCGAGGTGGGTCGCGTCTTCTTCCACTACGACTGGTACATCGAGGGCTCGGACATCGGCAACACCGTCCTGTACGAGCCGCGCCATCGCGGCGTCATCGCGTACAAGGCCAACCGCTATTTCCTGATCGGCGGCCAGGTCGACGCCGACTACGGCATCAGCACATGGGCGAACGGCAAGAAGGGCAACGGAGCCCAGGGCACCTGGGTCGACGCTGAGGACGGGGTCCTGGGCAAGAACCCCATCGAGCAGGGCTCCGTCGACTGCACTGTCGGATTCGACCTTGGCGCCGTCAAGGCGGGGCAGCCGCGCGGCATGACGCACTGGGTCTGCATGGGCGGTCGGTTGAGCGACGTCACGACCTTCGGACAGGACCTCATCGTCGGCCGCGGCCCCGACACCTACCGCGGAAGGACGCTTACCTACTGGCAGGTGTGGTCGGAGAAGGATCACCGTCACATCGACGACCAGCTCGGCGAAGATGCGACCGACCTTTACCGGCGGAGCGTGCTGACCGCACGAACGCACGTCGACAATCACGGCGCGGTGATCGCCTCGACTGACTTCGACATCACCAAGTTCGCGCGCGACACCTACGCGTACGCATGGCCGCGCGACGGCGCGATCGTGGCCAACGCGCTGGACCGCTCGGGGCACGAGGACTGCACTCGCCTGTTCTTCACGTTCTGCCAGGAGGCGCTGGTGGAGGAAGGGTTCTTCCTGCACAAGTACACGCCGTACGCCCACCCGGGCAGCTCGTGGCTGCCCTGGATCGACTCCCACGGCGTGCGCACGCTGCCGATCCAGGAGGACGAGACCGGGCTGGTGCTCTGGTCGCTGTGGCAGCACTACCAGCTGCACCAGAACCTCGACTTCGTGGTCGGGCTCTACTCGACGCTCGTCGTCCCGGCCGCGGACTGGATGGTCAGCTACGTCGACGAGCGGAACGGGTTGCCCTTGCCGTCATGGGACCTCTGGGAGGAGAGGTGGGGGGTGCACGCGTTCACGGTGGGATCGGTGTGGGGAGGGCTCGACGCCGCACGCAACTTTGCCGACCTGTTTGGCGACGTCGGCGCGTACGTCCGCTACCGCGACGCCGCGCAAAGGCTGCGCGAAGCCTCGGACACGCACCTGTACAGCGCCGAGCTCGGCCGGTTTCCCCGCCGCATCACGGTCGAGGACGACGAGTCGGTGACCGTCGACATGGTGCTGGACAGCGCGATCTACGGCCTGTGGCGTTTTGGGATGTACCCGCCGGACGACTCTCGCGTCGTGGAGACGATGAGGGCAATCGCCACCCAGCTGCACAACGGCGCCAACGCCGGCGGGATCGCGCGCTACACGGACGACTACTACTTCAGGGTCGAGCAGGACACACGGAAGGTGCCGGGCAACCCATGGTTCATGTGCACGATGTGGCTGGCCCAGTGGTACATCGCGACCGCGAAAACGCCGGCCGACCTCAAGCCCGCGGGCGACATCATCGGGTGGGTCGTGCAGCACCAGCTGCCCGGTGGCCTGCTGTCCGAGCAGCTCGACCCCAACACGGGGGCGCCGCTGTCGGTGTCGCCCCTCACCTGGTCGCACGCCGAGTTCATCATCACGGTCGACGACTACTGCCGGAAGTCTGACGCGCTGAAGAAGACCGCCACCCCCGGATAGTCCGGACCATCCGGGGTTTTCAGACCGCGAAAGCATGCTTAGTCCGGACGATCCCCGAAGGGCCCGCGCCCTTATAGGGGAATGTTGCCGTGCTTCCGGGTCGGGCGCTCGACTGTCTTCCGAAGGCACAGCTGTAGCCCACGGATGAGCTCGCGCCTGGTCTCCCGGGGCTCGATCACGTCGTCGATGTAGCCCCGCTCGGCCGCGACGTAAGGGTTGGCAAAGCGCAGGGTGTACTCCGCGACGAGCTCCTTGCGCCGCGCGGCGGGGTCGGGTGCGGACGCGAGGTCCCGCTTGTAGATGATGTTCACGGCCGCCTCGGGCCCCATCACCGCGATCTCCGCAGTAGGCCATGCCAGGTTGAGGTCTGCGCCCATCTGCTTCGGCGACATGACGCAGTAGGCGCCGCCGTAATCCTTGCGCGTGATCACGGTCAGCTTCGGCACCGTCGCCTCCGCGTACGCGTACAGCAGCTTCGCGCCGTGGCGGATGATGCCGCCGTGCTCCTGGTCGCGGCCCGGCAGATATCCAGGCACATCGACGAACGAGATGATCGGGATTCCGAACGCGTCGCAGAAACGAATGAAGCGTGCGGCCTTCACCGACGCATTGATGTCGATCGCCCCGGCCAGCACTTTCGGCTGGTTGCCGACGATGCCGACGACGTGCCCACCCAGCCGGCCGAGGCCGACGACGATGTTCTGGGCGAAGAATGGCTGCACCTCGAAGAACTCGCGCCCGTCGAGCACGCGCGACACGACCTCGCGCATGTCGTAGGGCTTGTTCGGCGACTCGGGAACGATCGTCTGCAGCTCGACGTCGGCGCGCTCGAGGTCGTCGGTCGTCGGCACGAACGGTGGCCGTTCCGTGTTCGACAGTGGTAGGTACGAGAGCAGGCGCCGCACTCCCGCCGCACACTCCTGCTCGGTCTTGGGCAGGAAGTGCGCAACACCTGACGTCGCGTTGTGCACGTGGCCGCCCCCCAGCTCGTCGAACGAAACGGCCTCACCGGTCACGACCTTGATCACCTCGGGCCCGGTGATGAACATGTAACCCTGGCCGGCCACGATGAAGATGAAGTCAGTGATGGCCGGCGAGTAAACCGCGCCGCCGGTACATGGCCCGGCAATGATGCTCAGCTGCGGGATGACGCCGGACGACCGCACGTTGCGATAGAAGATGTCCGCGTAGCCGGCGAGCGCGACCACACCCTCCTGGATGCGTGCTCCACCCGAATCGTTGATCCCGATGATGGGCACACGGTTGCGAAGCGCCAGCTCCTGGACCTTGACGATCTTCTCGGCGGTGACCTCGCCCAGCGACCCGCCGAAGACCGTGGCGTCATACGCGTAGACCGCGACCGGGCGGCGGTCGATCTCGCCGAACCCGGCGACGACCCCATCACCGGCGATCCTGCGATCTTCCATACCGAATCCGTAGGCGCGATGCGTCGCGAAGACGTCGAGCTCGACGAACGAGCCCGCGTCGAGCAGCATCTCGATGCGATCTCGGGCGGTCGCCTTGCCCGCGGCGCGCCGCTTGTTGGCCGCCTCGGTCTCCGCGTGCAGGGCCTGGTAGCGCCGCTTGCGGTACTGGTTGATCTTCTGCTCGGAGACGGTCGTGGCTTCGCGCTGAGGCGCCTCCACGCCCTCGAGGCTGGGCGTGGTGCGGCGCACCGGCGAGAGAGAGCGCGGTTTGCGCTGGGCCATGGCGCCTATATCGTAGGCGCGGTGCCCGACACCAACTCCCAGCCCGGCGCCCAGCTCGACCTCGACCGTGCGATCACCTTGCGCCAGCTGCGCACGTTCAAAACGGTGGCCGACCTGAGCAGCTTCAGCCTCGCGGCGAACCGTCTCAAGCTGAGCCAGCCCTCAGTTTCGTACCAGGTGAAAGAGCTCGAAGAGGCGGTCGGATTGCCGCTGCTCGACCGGCTGGGCAAGCGCGTCCAGCTCACCGAGGCGGGGACACTTCTGTACGGGTACGCGCGCCGGATGCTCGACGTGCTCGACGACGCGACCGTCGCGCTGGAGGAGATGCGGGGCATCAAGCGTGGCACGCTGCGAGTCGGCGCCAGCACGACGGTCGGGATCTATATCCTCCCGGCCGCGCTGGGTGCGTTCAAGAAGCTGCACCCTGGCCTGGTCATCTCGCTCGAGATCGGAACCCGAGCCCGCGTGCAGGAGCAGGTCCTGCGCAACGAGCTCGACCTGGCGGTGGTCGGGCCGGCGCTGAAGGATCCGGACCTCGCGATCGTTCCTTTTCTCAGCGACGAGCTCGTCGTCATCGCGCCCGCGGGCAACCCACTCGCGCGACGCCGAGGCCTTTCGCTGAAGGACCTCGCGGATCAGCCCTTCGTCATGCGCGAGGCCGCATCGGGCAGCCGCTGGTCGCTCGAGAAGGCAGCGCGCAAG
>DATKFA010000204.1:0-9105 GCA_035511715.1 Candidatus Acidiferrum sp.
CGGCGCGGACGGAAGCTCGACATCCTGGTGACCCACGCCCCGCCGTTCGGCACGGCCGAGGCGAAAGACGCCGCGCACGTCGGGTTTGTTGCTTTTCTTCGCCTGATCCGCAACTTCCGGCCGGTGCTCGCGGTGCACGGCCACATCCACCCCTACGGCCGCGTGATCCCCGAACGGGTCATTGGACCGACGCGTGTCGTCAACGTCGTTCCGTGGCGAATGCTCGAGATCTAGTCGGCCGCGCCTCTTAGAGTGGCAGCCTCACCCCGACGCCCTGGGCGAGCGCCCGGTCGTACACGAGGCGTGCCGCGGCCGCATCTTCGACGGCGTGGCCGGTTGACTTGTACAGCGTCAGCTCATCAGGCGATTGGCGGCCAGGCCTCTTGCCCGCTATGACCTCGCCAATCTCGGTGATCGACTCTGGGTCGAGGCCCTGAAGCTCGTGGGCTCCGGCTGGGGGCGCGTTGGTCGCCGAGCCGCGCCACTCGACGAACACCCGGCACGCTTTCACAGTCTCGGCGTCGAGCTCCGGGCCGAACGTCCCGCCGACGGCGCTGACGTGAGCGCCCGGCGCGAGCCACTCGAGGCGGAGGATCGGCTCCCGCGCGTCGGTGCAGCAAGCGACGACGTCCGCCCCGCGAACGGCGTCCTCGAAGCTGGCGACGCCCACAGCCAGAGGATGCTTGCCCGCGAGCTGGCTGGCGCGCTCCGGGTTGCGCGAGGCGATGCGTATCTCCTTGAAGTCGCGCACCCGCGGAAACGTTTGAAGGTGGGACCAGCCCTGGGCACCCGCGCCAAGGATGGCCAGGACTCGGGCATCGTCGCGGGCCAGGATGCGCGCCGCCACTGCAGCCGCTCCACCAGTGCGGATCGCCGTGATGTACGTGCCGTCCATGACCGCGAGCGGCGTGCCATTGGTTTCGTCGAACAGACCGATGAGGCCCTGGTGAGACGGGATGCCGTGGAGGTCGTTCTCGGGAAAGACTGAGACGAGCTTGACCTCGAGCGCGACACCGGGGACGTAGCCGGCCATCGCGCCGAGCAGGCTGTGGTCGCCGACGCGGGCTCCGATGCGCGGCGGTACTGAGGTGACGCCCGACGAGTAGAGGACGAAGGCGCGCGCGAGCGCGTCGAGCATTGCGTCGATGTCGAGCAGCGTTTCGACGTCGGCGCGGCTCAGGTACAGGAACTCGCCCACCGCCGCGATCATAGAGGTGAGATGAGGGAATACATGCGCAACGGCCGGTTGCTCACCCTGATGCTCGGCCACCTCACCGTCGACAGCTACGTCGGCGTCCTGCCGGTCCTCTATCCGCTGCTGATCGGCCGGTTTCAGCTGAGCCTCGCCACCGTCGGGCTGGTCAGCCTCGCTTACAGCGGGATGGCCGCCATCTCGCAGCCGCTCTTTGGGTTGCTGGTCGACCGCTACGGCACGCGCTTCACCGGGCTTGCGCTCGTGTGGACAGCGGTCGTGTTCTCAGGGATCGGCTTCGTCAACAACTTCCAGGTGCTTCTCGCCCTCGCCCTCGCGTCGGGCCTTGGGTCGGGCGCGTTCCATCCGTCGGGAGCCCTGGACGTCCGCGGCCTCCTGCCCGCATGGCGGCGCAGCTTCGGCATGTCCATCTACGTCACGGCCGGGACGGTCGGGGTCGCAGCCGGTCCGCTTATCGGGATCCTCATCTTTGGCGCCTTTGGCGTCCACGGCACGGGCGTGCTGGTCATCCCGGGCCTTGCCGCGGGAGGCTACCTGCTGTGGCGCATGCGCGACCGAGCGGCCACCACCACCGCAGCCATCCGCACGGCCGTGAGGACCGGACAGGCCGTCCCGATCTTTGCGCTGGCGGCGGTGATCGGCGTGATGATGTCGCGCAGCTGGACCGTCAACGTGTTCCAGGCCTTCACGCCCACGTGGTACCGCCAGCTCGGGTACGGTCCGGAGTTCTACGGCCCGCTCGCGACCACCCTCGTGCTCGCCAGCGCGGTCGGCACGGTCGGATGCGGGTCGCTTGCCGACCGCTACGGGCGCCGCACTGTGATCCTCGCCACGCTCGTGCTCAGCATCCCGGCCATCTTGCTGTTCACGCTGTACCCAGGACCGTGGGCGTTTGGAAGCGCGATCCTCATCGGCTTCCTCGCGGCCTCCACCGCGCCGCTCATGCTCCTCATGGCCCAGCAGCTGATGGCGGCGCGCGCGGGGCTGGCGTCGGGCCTGGTGATGGGGCTCGGTTTCGTCACGGGTGCGATCGGCGTTCCGATCAACGGTGCGATCGCCGACGCCCGAGGGCTGCAGCAATCGCTCATGTCGCACGTGATCCTCGTCATCGTCACCATCGGCATCGCCTGGTTTCTGCCGCGTGAAGACGAGATGGAGCGCTACGCCGCGGAGCAGGAGCCCGTTCGCGTCACGACCGAGCAGGTGGCGCAAACGTGATCACGACGGACGATCAGATGGAGATCAACGTCCGCGACGACGCCGCAGCCCTGGCCCGCCTTTTCACGCTTCCAGTTCCGGCACGCCTCGAGGCCCTCGCGGAGATGCACGGCATCTCGTCGTTCGATGCGGCGGCGATGACGCGCCTGCGTCATACGCACGAAAAGGGTGATGGATTTCGTGTGAACGTCGACGACCCGCGCTACGTCGAGGGGCTGCAGCGACTGGTCGACGGTGACGCGTGGGGTCAGCTGCGGCGGCAGCTATCGAAGGCATGGGAGTACCAGCGCGCAGTGTTGCCGGGCATCCACCACCCCGAGCGCATCCAGGTGACGCTGACCCTCGGCAACCCGGACGATCCGGTCTTCGTCGAGCGCACGCTGGGTTACTACGGTATGGGTGCCGTCCCCGGCACCATCTGGCTCGTCGCCTGGCCGACCGACTACAACCTCCCACGCATCGGCGCGTGCGGTGTGCACGAGCTGGTCCACAACCTGCGTACTCAGAACATCGAGACCGGATTCAACCTGGCGGAGTGGGTCATCCACGAGGGACTCGCCGAGGTCTTCACGGTCGAGGTTTGCGGTCCCGATTCGACCGGCGCCTGGTACGCAGAGGTGACCGGTGACGTGCTCGACGACGCATTCGAGAGAGTCACCGGCGCCTTCGACACCGGAAATGGTTTCGGCGACTGGACTCCTTACGTCCTCGGCGACGTCATCGCGGAGCGCCTGGGCGGGCGGCCCGCCGGCGTCCCGCACATGGGCGGTTACGCGGTCGGGCGTCGCATCGTCGAGCGTTACCTGGAAGCGACCGGTCTCAAGGCGGCGCATGTCATCGCGCGGCCGACGTCTGAGATTCTTGCTGGGGCGGGAGTCCGAACAGCCCGACCAGGTAGGCGGTGACTGCGACCCCGAAGAAGGTGGCCATGATCATCGAGCTGAAGTCCTGGTGGTAGTTGAGGTAGCTGCCGCCGTTGAATCCGGCCGCGAGCACGGCGAGCGCACCGACCACGGACGTCGTGATGGCGAGGCGGTTGCGAGTCGGAATCGTTCGGAAGAGCAGCCCAAGCGCCGAGAGGACGATCAGCAAGCCCAGCACTGCGTGGGCCACGAGCCAGATCGATGGGCCGTGGAGAATCGCCCAGGTCACGCTCTGGACGACGCCGCTGAAATACTCGGGCGGATTGGCGCCTGGGTGGTTGGTGGGGATCTGGACGAACAGGTTCGTCGCCATGCCGAGCATGAACTGCACCAGGAGCGTGATCAGGATGCTCAGGTAGGCTCCGCGCAGCTGAATCGTCATGCCTGAGAAGGATGGCATGACGCTTCACTCCAGCCTTTACGAGCTGGCTGGCGGTGAGCCCACCTTTCGCCTGCTCGTCCAGCGCTTTTACGCCCGCGTGGCGGCCGACCCCATCCTCCGCCGCGTCTACCCCGAGGAGGATCTGTCTGGCGCGACCGAACGGCTGACGCTGTTCCTCATCCAGTACTGGGGCGGACCATCGACGTACAGCGAACAGCGCGGCCATCCCCGTCTCCGGATGCGCCACGCCCCGTTTGCGATAGGCCGGCGCGAGCGCGATGCGTGGCTGGGGCACATGACGGCGGCGGTCGAATCGCTGACGCTCGCGCCCCAGGTGCGGCAGGCGCTCCTCGACTACTTCGAGACCGCGTCCACCGCGATGATCAACCTGCCTGCTCCGACACCTCGACCACCGGATTAGGCCGGGTCGGTTGCACGAGGTCGACCGGCGAGACGTCGACCTCAGGCGTCGCTCCGTTCCCGGACATCTTCGTCTTGCGCAGCGCCGCCCGCAACCGAGGGAGCTGGTCGCGGAGCGGCTGCTCCAGCCAGTCGAACGAGATCACGCGCTCGTTGACCTCCCAGAAGAGGCCGTTCTGCATCGACTCCATCCGGACCAGCGCGGCGTCGACGAAGTCTGGCGGCGCGGCGGCGATGCCCTCGATGAGCACGTGAGCGATGTCCTTCTCGTCGGCGGCCATCGCCCAGCAAGTCAGCTTCGCCACGCCCTTGAAAAGACCGTTCAGGCCGATCGGCCTCGCGTTGGGCAGGAGCTCGTGGAGGTTGCGTACGAGGAGCTGCGCGAGGCGGAACGTGACCTGCGGGTCGCGCACGCGCGCCTCGATGGCGAGGTCGGCGACGTCTTCAGCCGCGGCGCCGAAGGTGGCGGGCATGCCGGCCTCGTCGAAATGGCGGCCATAACGCAGCAGGTGTGAAGCAGACTCCACCGCGAGGTCGCGACGCCACTCGAGCGCGCCGATGGCAAAGCGGCGGTACTCGTTCATGATCCCGGACGCAAACGTCGGCGCCGAGCGGTTGATCGCCGTGCGCAGGTAGGTGTTGAAGAACCGTACGCACAGCTCGGCCACCTCGGCGTCTCCCACCTCGATCGCTGCGAGGCCGATGTTGCGCGTGGCGACGGCGATCGCGTGTACCGCCTCCTTGCGGTGGATCGGGGTCAGGCCGACCATGTCGACGAAGCTCGTCATCACCGAGTACTCGAACCATGTCCTCGCGCGGTTGACCTCGGCGATGATCTGGTCGGACGCGCCGGCCAGGTCGAAGTGCCCGACCTTGAACCAGTCCGGGTTCTGCTTCTTCTTGGCCGGGATGTATTCCTGCGCGGTGAACTGGCCGAGCACGTCGATGCTCATGACGCAGACGGGCATGTCGCCGAGCTGGATCGAGCCGTACGCGATGTCGGTGACCTGGGAGACGGCTGTCTGTAGCTCGGCGCGCTTCCGAAGGTTGCGACGTGCGCGCCGCATGATCTGACTCACCAGCGTCTCCGCGCGCATCACCTCGAAGATGTAAAGGACGTAAGGAAAGAGGATCGCGAAGTTGATCAGCGCCAGGATCTCGGCCACGGCGACGCTGGTCATCGGCACGTAGTTGGCCTTGACCTCCGAGCGGACCAGGAACGTGTAAAGGATCGAGGCCAGCGCGAGCGTCAGCACCAGGGCGTTGAGGGGGTTGCGCGTGAATATGCCGATGATCCGAGGCGAGTAACGCGACGAGGACGTCTGGATGCCGAACATGACGCCCAGCAGGACGATGCTCAGGGTCACGCCCTCGGCGCCGCCGACCAGGGCAAGCGTGCCGGCGGCTGCGCTCGGATCGGGCGTGAAGAAGTCGCGGATCGATCCGAAGTGAAAGGCGTCAAGGACGCCGAAAAGAACGACCAGCATCACCGACATGCCGACCAGAGCAAGGCCGGTGAGCATCGCGCCGCCGATGCTGATCGGTCTCGAAGTTTGCACCTGTCGCTGCTGGGTCACGGCAACCGCGATCCTAATCTTTGAGCGCGTGATTCGAGCCATCGTGTTCGACTTCGACGGCCTCATCCTCGACACCGAGGAGCCGATCTATCGCTCCTGGCTCGAGGTGTACGAGGCCCACGGCGAGGATCTGCCCTTTGAGCGTTGGGTGCAGATCGTCGGGTCGACGACGACCGGCTTCCACCCGCAGCACCACCTCGAAGAGCGCCTCGGCCGCCCTCTGCCGAAAGAGGTTCTCGAGCGTCGTATGGACCGGCGCACCGAGCTGATCCTGGCCAACAGGGTGCTGCCCGGGGTCGTCCAGCGCCTTGACGAGGCACGCGAGATGGGCCTCGGGCTTGGCGTCGCGTCGAGCTCGACGCAGGAGTGGGTGAGAGGTCACCTGGTGCGGCTGGGCATCCTCGACCGGTTCGACTGCCTGCGCTGCCGCGATGACGTGGCCAACGCCAAGCCCGAGCCCGACCTCTACCTGGCCGTGCTCGATTGCGTGGGCGTCCGGGCCGAGGAGGCGATCGCGATCGAGGACTCGCCCAACGGCGTCGTCGCCGCCAAGCGTGCCGGCATGAAGTGCGTCGCGATTCCGAACTCGATCACGGCGCGGCTGGACCTCAGCCATGCCGACCTGATCCTCAGCTCGCTGGCCGAATTGACTGTGGCTCAGCTACTGGAGCGGCTGTCTGAGACGGCTTAATCTGTTCGGCTGATGCGCATCGGGGTCCTCACCGGTGGTGGCGACGCGCCCGGGCTCAACGCGGCGATCCGCGCCGTTGCGCGCCGCGCTTTTCAGCTCGGCCACCAGGTCAGCGGCGTCAAGAACGGCTGGGCCGGCTGCCTCGGCGAGGGGCTGATCGACGAGCTGAAGCCCGCCGACGTGCGCGGCATCCTCCCCCAGGGCGGGACCATCCTCGGCACGTCCCGGACCAATCCGCTGAAGGAGCAGAACGGGATCGACCGCGTCATCCGCGCGCTGCGCCACAACGGCATCGATGCGCTGGTGCCGATCGGCGGCGACGACACCTTGAGCGTCGCGGCCAGGCTGCACGAAGCGGGGTTCCGCACCGTTGGCGTGCCGAAGACCATCGACAACGACCTCTCGGTGACGGAGTTCTGCATCGGGTTTGACACGGCGGTCGGCGTCGTCACCGAGGCGCTCGACCGGCTGCACACCACAGCGTCGGCGCACCACCGGGTGATGGTCGTCGAGGCGATGGGCCGCGACGCCGGGTGGGTGGCGCTGGCCGGAGGGCTGGCCGGCGGTGCCGACTTGATCATCATCCCGGAGTTCGAGGTCCCGGTCTCCGACGTCGTTGCGCACCTCTACCGCCGGCGGGGCGAAGGCAAGCTTTTCAGCATCATCGTCGTCGCCGAGGGCGCCCACGTCCCGGAGCTCGAGCGCGAGATGGGAGGCGAGGCGGAGAAGGATGCCTTCGGTCACATCCGGCTTGCCAAGCGAGGGATCGGCGACCTCCTCGCGAGCCGGATCGAGGGTGAGACCGGATTCGAAACTCGAGTCACGGTCCTCGGTCATCTGCAGCGCGGCGGATCGCCATCGCCCGTGGACCGGCTCTGGGCGACGAGGCTCGGCGTGGCCGCGGTTGAGCTGATCGTCGAGGGCAAGAGCGGGGTGATACCGATCAGGCGCAACGGCGACGTCGAGGTCGTGCCCCTGACCGAGGTGATCAAGGAGACGCGGCGCGTGCCGAAGGAGCTGTACGACCTCAGCAAGGTCTTCGAGTAAGTCGCGCGCCCGCCGGAAGCGGATGCTCGACCTCGCCGGCACCGGCGACGACGGAACGACAGGCCTGCTCGGTGGGGGCCGCTCCGCGAAGGACGACCCGCGCATCGAGGCGTTCGGCACCGTTGACGAAGCCTCGAGCGCGCTGGGACTCGCGCGAGCCCTGTCCTCGCACGCGCGCGTCACCTCTATCTGCGAGGAGCTTCAGCGCGGCCTCTACGCGGTGGGCGCCGAGCTGGGGACGAACCCCGAGTCGGCCAAGTCGTTCGTCACGACGGGGCGTGCGGAGATCGAGAGGCTGGAGGAGCTGATTCGTGAGCTCGAGGCGGCAGCGCCGATGCCCGACGGCTTCATCCTCCCTGGCGCGACCCCCGCGTCCGGCGCGCTGGACCTGGCTCGGGCGATCGTGCGGCGGGCGGAGCGGCGCTGCCTCACCCTCGAACGGTCCGGCGGGCTGGCCAATCCCGAGGTACGCCGCTGGCTCAACCGCCTGAGCCTTGCGCTGTTCGTGCTCGGCCGGTACGAGGAATCACTGGCGGGCCGCCGCGCGATTGCCGCAAGGAGTTCCAGGGCGAAACGTTCTAGCTAAGCTTCGACTCAGGTGCCCCTGATCGCTTACGTCGCGCTGGTCGTCGTGCTGCTGGTGATCCTTTACATCGCGCTTTCGTACCAGCTCTACCGGCGTGCGTTCTTGCCCCCGCGGCCGGTCTGGCTGGACGATTTCACCTTCACCCCCTTCGAATTTCAGGCTGACTACGAGGAGGTGGAGCTCGTCACCGCCGATGCCGTGAACTTCGGGGCCTGGCACTTCCGCCAGCCGGGTTCGCCACAGACGGTGATCATTTCGGGCGGCCACAAGGGCCAGCGTCAGGGTGCGCTCGGCATCGCGGTCGCGCTGTGGCGGAAGGGTTTCAACGTGGTCCTTTACTCCTACCGCGGGATGCCCGGCAGCGACCGCGCACCGATCACGTTCGGCATCAAGGAGGTGCTCGAGCTCCAGGCGGTCATCGCGTTCGCACGCAAGCGCATCCCCAACGCTCGCATCGGCCTGCTCGGTTACTCGATGGGTGCGGTCGTGTCGCTGCTCGGCGCCGCCGGCGAGCCGGGGGTCCAGGCTCTCGTGCTCGACAGTCCGTTCAGCGACCTCCGGCGGCTGCTGATCGAGAGCGTCCACAGCTCGAGCAAGCTCCCGGGAAGGCCCTTCGTCTGGCTGGCCGGTTTCATGTTCTGGCTGCGCACCAGGTCCTCGCTGTCTTCCTGCCGGCCGCTCGATGTCTTGAGCGCACTCGAGCCTCGACCTTTGTTCTTCATTCACGGCGGCGCGGACGCGATCACCAACGTCATCCATTCGCGCCGGCTCTATGACGCGTACCGAGGGCCGCGCGAGATCTGGATCGTCCAGGGGGCGCCACACACGGGCGCGTACTTCGCCGACCGCCCGCTGTATGTGGAAAGGGTCGCGGGGTTCTTCGCCCGGCACCTCGGTCTCGACGTCTCGAGCCATCTGCGTCTGGTCGAGGAAGAAGAAGTCTCCTAAGGTTTTCCGCACCGGGCTGGACACGCCCGGATAGTCCGGACTATCCGGGGTTCTTGTTCGAGATCAGCGCCCTTAGTCCGGACTATCCGGAGAATTGCTG
>DATKFA010000205.1:0-9372 GCA_035511715.1 Candidatus Acidiferrum sp.
GCTCGATCGCGGTCGCGAGCGCGCGCCGGCTCATGACCCGGAGCATAGCCGTGCGGTACTCACGGCTCCCTCGAACGTCGGAGATCGGGCTCGCCCTGGTCAGCATCTGCGCGAGCAGCTCGTCCATCGCGTCCGCGTCACCGCCGGGTGCGGCAAGCAGCCCGCTCTCATCGGTGACGGCAAACGGCGTCGGACCGACGGCGCCGTACGCTAACGTCGTCCGCCCGGTCGACTCGACGAGGCAGCACAGGTTGATGGTCGCCAGGTCCACGCCGCGCCGGCGCGTGACGCGGGCAAACGCCGCACCACGCCGGGCCGGCGGGAGCGGCAGCTCGATCGAGGTGGCGAGCTCGCCTGGCTGGAGCACTGTCTTGCCCGGTCCGACGAAGAAGTGCTCCAGCGGTACGCGCCGATTGCCGCGCATGCTGGCAACGTTGACCGCCGCGCCATAGACGAGGAGCGCCGGCGCCGTGTCGGCCGCCGGCGACGCGTGGCAGATGTTGCCCGTCAGGGTCGCGCGATGCCGGATCTGGATCGATCCCACCACCGCCATCGCCTCGCCCAGCGCCGGGAACAAGGTGCGGATGCGCGCGTCGTGCTCCAGGTCCGCCATCACGGCGTTGGCGCCGATGCGCACCACGCCATCCTCCTGGTCGATCGCCGGCTGCAGCTCGCGAACCCTCTTCAGATCGACGACAACCTTTGGTCGTAGCGAGCGATTGCGCAGCGCCACGATCAGGTCAGTCCCGCCGGCGAGCGCACAGGCGTCGGGTCCATGCTGGTCGAGCAACGCGAAGGCTTCAGGGAGCGACTGCGGCCTGGCGTACGCGAAGGCCCTCATGCCGGATCAGCGCACCGTCAGCGGGATCGAGACGAATCGGCGTGCGTGGGCGCGGCGCCGGCGAGGATGTCGACCACGCCTGTCGTGCCGTTGACCCTGACCCGGTCGCCGCTCTTGATCGTTCGCGTGGCCACCGAGGTCCCGATCACGGCCGGGATCGCGAACTCCCGCGACAGCACGGCGGCGTGCGAGGTCACGCCGCCCGCGTCGGTGACCAGGCCGGACATCTTGGTGAAGAGCGCAACCCACGCGGGGTTGGTCATCTGGCACACGACGATGTCGCCCTTGCGCACCTGGTCGAACTCCTCGGTGGTGAGCACCACACGCGCCACGCCCTCGACGACGCCCGGGGACCCACCGAGGCCGACGACCTGCGACTTGACGTTAGGCGCCTTGCGGTGGAATTTCGCCGGGAACCCCCAGTTCGCCAGGTAGGGCACCGCGAGTTGGGTCGGGGTGCACGTGCCGATCCAGTCGGGCGGCCGCAAGCGATAAGCGGCCTCACGCTCAGCACGCCTCGTCGCGACCAGCCTCTTCGCGTTGATGGTGCCTGGGTCGCCGATCATATAGCGAAGCTCGTTGTAAACCAGGAACATCACGTCCTCGGCCTGGGTCACGTAGCCGGCCTTGACCAGCTTCTCGCCAATTGCCAGCAGGACCAGGCGCAGGTGCGCGTTGGCGCCCTGGTCCACGTAGAAGTGGTGGTCGGGCGTCAGAGGCGCCATATTCAGGTTGATGTCGTTGAGGCGCTTCGTCTCTTCGAGCGCCTCTCCGCTCAGGCCGCTCAAGAGCTCCCGTGTCGCCGCGTCGATGTCCTCCCTGACCGCTGCGATCGTTTTGGGGTAGTCGTATCCGGTCTCGAGGTAACCCCTCACGAGCTCGAGCACCGGCTCCACCTGCTCACGGACGGTCGGGAAGATGAACTCATGGCTCCAGACCGCGTGGTAGCCGAATTCGCGCTGGTACGGCTCGACCCGTTCGGACAGGAACCTGCGGCCGCGCTCCGAGCGCTCGAGGGCATGGAGGATCGCGTCCGCGGTGTCGTGCCGAAACGCCGCCTCAAGATCGTGGTCGTTCTTGACCTCCTCCTTGAGCTCCCACAGCGCCTTGATCGAGTCCCAGTTGCGGTCGTGGCCTGAGTTCTGCAGCCGTCCGAGCAGCGCTTCGTCGACCCCGCCACGCCACTTCTCGACCGCCAGGCGAAGGTTGAGCGAGGCCGAGAACTGCGCGAAGTTGAGCACCCAATGGATCTTCCAGTGGCGGTCGTGGATGTCGATCGCGTCCTCGAGCAGGACCGCCAGCTCCATCAGTGACAGCTGATCGGCGCGGTCGAGCTCGGCCTCCAGGTAGGCGTAGTTGCGCTGGATCTCCGGTACGAGGCGCTCCCTCCACCAGTCGGCGAAATGCTCGCCGTACGTTGGCAGGACCGCCGCGCCGTACTTCGAGATCCGGGTCGCGTAGCCAGGATCGCGCGGGACATGGCCGACGTAGCGGCCGCCGTACCGGGTCGATTCGATCATCAGGTCCGCGTCGGCGGGGATGACGGCCGTGTACACATAGCCGTTGACGAACTTGGCGAGCCAGTCGGCCGCGAAGTCGGTGCCAAAACGCCTGAACATGTGGTCGCAGCTCAACCACCAGCCGCCGATGTCCGCGAACATCGGGCTCAGCGGGTTCGGGCAATGAAGGTCGTCGAACACCCAGAAGAGACGCTTCTCGGCCTCCGACTCCCACTTCACGGGGAACGTGTCGTCGCCGAGGAACTGCCCGAGCACCTCTTCGGTCTGAGTCGCCACCGTTCCCCCAGATTATCCGCAGTTGATGCTCGGCACCATGGAAGCCAGGGTGCGATCTGGCGATGGCCGTCGCCGTGACTGAGTGTTTGACAGGTCCCCGGACGCTCGCTTAGGATCAGCCTCGAAAAGGGCAATCGATTTCCATAGAACGCCCAGCAGTGCCCGAGTGGCCTTTGCAGGAGGATGGCTATGTCTCGATACAGGTGGCCTCGAGCCATCGCTTTAGCTCTTGCCGTAGGTGTGATGCTGACGGCCTGCGGCAATCAGTCCACGTCGGGAGGAGGCACCAAGAAGTACGTCGTCGGTGTGTCCAACACCCTGACCGGAAACGGTTTTCGCGAGGAGATGATCTGCTCGATCAAGGCCCAGGCCAAGGCCTCCGGGATAGTCTCCAAGGTCATCGTGGCCAACCGCAACACGGACCCGAGCGGCCAGATCGCGGACCTGAGGAACCTCATCTCCGCCGGGGTGAACATCATCGTCATGAACCCCTCTGACCGCACGGCCCTCGACCCCGTGATCAAGGAAGCCACGGACAAGGGCATCATTGTCGTGACCGTCGACCAGGGGGTCGACGCCTCGACCGCATACCAGCTCTACAACAACCAGGTGAAGTACGCCCAGCTCGGCGCGGACTGGCTTTTCAAGCAGCTCAACGGGACGGGTAACGTGGTCGAGATGCGCGGCGTGAACGGCGTGTCGGCGGACGCCGACCGCCACCAGGGTTTTATGCAAACCCTCGCCAGCTACCCAAACATCCACGTCGTCAAGATGACCTTCACGAACTGGTCGCTCGACCCCGCCGCCCAGCAGACAAAGGACATCCTTGCCTCGGGCCTGAAGGTCGATGGCATCTGGACATCCGGTATCGACTCGACCGTGGTGACTCAGTACCAGACCGCGCACCACGCGTTTGTTCCAGTCATCGGTGCGGACAATGACGGTTTCATGGGCCAGCTGATCAACCTCAAGAGCAATGGCCTCGCGGGCGCGGCGGTGACCAACCCACCGACCGTCGGCGGCGCCGGTCTCGCGCTCGGCCTCGACGTCTTGCAGGGCAAGAGCGAGCCACATCTGGTCAACCTGGACCCGCAGATCTGGGACAACCAGAGCAGCTCGGGCCTGCAGCAGCTGCAGAGCCACTACGACCCGAACCTGGACGCTTACTACAGCGTTTCCTACCAGGTCTCGCCGTGGACCACTTACAGCAAAGCGGACTTGATTGCCTGCGCCAACGTGGGCTAGAAGTCGCAACGAAAACGGAGCGGGGCGTGGAGCGATCCACGCCCTGCTTCTTTGTCAGGGCAAAATCGATCTCAGTCGATGACTGACTCCGCGGTTCTGCTGGAAACGCGCGGCATCTCCAAGACATACGGCGCCGTCGTCGCCCTCCGATCTGGAGACCTGAGCGTGCGCGCGGGCGAGATCCATGCCCTGATGGGAGCAAACGGCGCGGGCAAGAGCACCCTGGTCAAGGTGCTGACCGGCGACGTGGCGCCCAACTCGGGGACGATCCTGCTCGACGGCAAAGGGGTGCGGTTCGCCTCACCGGCCAGTGCCCGCCAGGCGGGCCTTTCGTCCGTCTACCAGGATGTCAGCCTCGTCCCGCTGTTGACCATCGCCCAGAACCTGAGGCTTTCCAGGATCGCGATGCCCGAGGTCCGCCCCTGGATCGAGGAGCTCGAGCTGGAGCACGTCGACCTCAACGAGCTGGCCCGCGACGTGCCGACGCCCATCCTCCACCTGCTCGACCTGGCCCAGGCCCTGGCGACTCTGCCGCGGCTGCTCATACTCGACGAGGTCACGGCGACCCTGCCCGCCGACCTGACCGAGCGCGTTTTTCGGGTCGCTCGGCGCTGGCGGACCGAGGGGCGCTCGGTGGTGCTCATCTCGCACCGTATGCCCGAGGTCCAGGCGCTTTGCGACCGCGCCACCGTCCTGCGCGATGGAACCACCGTCGGCGTGGTCGACCTCGCCTCCAGCGGCCAGGAGGAGATCGTCTCGTTGATGCTCGGCGAAGCCGCCGCCTCCGTCGTCGTTTCGGAGGGAGCCGTGGCCGATCGCGAGCCGGCGCCGGCGGTCGACCGCCGCCCGGCGCTCGAGGTGCGGAACCTGCGCTCCGGCAAGCTCAAAGACGTCTCCTTCACCCTTCATCGCGGCGAGGTGCTCGGCTTGGTGGCTCTGGAGGGTCAGGGCCAGGCCGACCTGTTCGACTGCCTCAGCGGCAATCACAGCCCGGAAGGTGGTGAGATCATCGTCCAGGGAAAACCGAGGAAGTTTCGCCATCCCCACGACGCCATCGGCGCGGGCTTGGTGCTGGTCCCAGCCGATCGCGCCCTGGCGCTCCTGCCGCAGCGCTCGGTGCGGGAGAACATCGCTCTTCCGATGATCAATAGCCTGCGGAACTGGGGCTTGATCCGCCTGGGCATCGAACGCAAACGAGTCAGGGCCGCGATCGACCGCCTGGCCATCGACACCCGCTCTCAGTCGCGCGTCAAGCAGCTCTCCGGCGGCAACCAGCAGAAGGTCACGCTCGCCCGGTGGTTGGCGACCGGCTTCACCGTCCTGTTGTGTTTCGACCCAACGCGGGGCATCGACATCCGCACCAAGGAGCAGATGTACGGGGTTCTGCGCGAGCTGGCGGCCTCAGGGTCGGCGGTGCTTCTGTTCACCTCCGAGCTGCCAGAGATCCAGCTGGCCTGCGACCGAGCGATTGTGCTCTTCGGGGGCGCGGTCACCGCCGAGCTGGCGGCTCATGACGCGACCGAGGCCGTGCTCATTCGCGCCGCCCATGGACTCGTCACCGGCGGCGGCGAGGTCGAGGCCGCCTCGTGAGCGCGTCCGGGGTGCGGCTCGAAGGCGAGCGCCGGTTCACGACTCCTCGGCTTGTCCGGCGCAACGCCTGGACGCTTGGAACATGCGCGCTTTTCGTCGCGGTCATGATCTTCACGGTCGTCATTCACCCGTCGTACGGGCCCTTCGAGGTTCACTCGCTTGTCGTCGGCGCCCTGCCGCTCGCCTTCGCCGCCGTGGCTGAGGCATCCGTGGTGCTCGCCGGAGGGATCGATCTCTCGGTCGGCGCGATGATGGCGGTGGCCAACGTCCTCGCGGCCAGGTACATGCTGCACCACGGCTTCGAGACCTCCCTGATCATCTCCGCCCTGGTCTTGATCGGTGGATCGCTCGCCGGCGGGCTCAACGGCGTCGTCGCCTGGCGTACGCGCGTCCCGGACATCGTGGTCACGCTCGCGATGTCGTTCGTCTGGGGCGGCGTCGCGCTTCTGATCCTGGCTCAACCGGGAGGCGGTGCACCCGACCAGTTCCTCTCGATTGCCTCCGGTAGCTTCTTCACGCCCTGGGTGCCGAATGGTCTTCTGCTGCTGGTCTTCGTCGTGGCGCTGGTCTGGGTGCCAATCCGCCTGAGCCGAGCCGGTCTCGCCCTTTACGCCGTCGGCAGCGACCGCACCGCGGCGTTCCGCCGCGGGGTCACCATCGGCCCCGTGCGAATCCTGTCCTACGCGCTCGGCGGCTTCTTCGCCGCCTGCGGCGGTCTCGCACTGCTGATGAGCACCGGCATCGGGTCACCTCTGTCGGGCACGATCTACACCCTTAGCGCCATCTCGGCCATCGTGCTCGGGGGAGTCAGCCTGGCAGGAGGACGCGGCAGTCTCATCGGGCCGATCGTGGCCGCTTTCATCCTCACGCTGATCCCGGCCGACCTCATTCTGCTCGGCACCGACCCCAACTACGGCCAGGTCGTCACGGGCGCGCTGATCGTGCTGGTGGTGATGGCGGGCGGCCTCGCGCCGTTCCTGCGGCGGCGGCGGCCGAGGCTGGCCGCATGAGCGCTTCGACTGCGGGCCTGCGCACCGGTCGTTCTTCCCTGCAGAGCCAGCTCAGCGAACGACCCGTCATCGCGCTGGTGGCGGTGCTCCTGGTGCTGGTGGCGGTGATCGCGGTCGTCCGGCCGGGAACTGTCGGCCCGACGTGGATCGGCAACACCATCCTCTTCGCCGCGCCGCTGGGCATCGTCGCCGCTGGTCAGACGCTTGTGATGCTCACCGGAGGCATCGACCTCTCGGTGGCCGCGGTGATAACAAGCGCAGCCTATGTCGCCGCAAGCCAGTCGTACTACGGGTCGGTGCGCGCGATCCTGCTGGCGCTCGCGGTGGGTCTCGGCGTCGGCCTCGTCAATGGGCTCGGGGTGGCGATCTTCCGTGTGCAGCCGCTGATCATGACCCTCGGGATGAGCCTGGTGGTCTCAGGATCACTGCTGATCTATCAGCTGACGACCAGCCACGAAGGCCCTCCTAACGTGCCGGATATCGCGCGCGCGTTGGGATCGGGGAAGCTCGCGGACCTTATCCCTTACAGCGCGTTCCTCTGGGTTGCGATCGCGGCGATCGTCATGGTCGGGCTCCGGTCCACCGGGCTGGGCCGGCTGATGTACGCGGTCGGGGACAATCCGGTCGCTGTTCGGCTGGCCGGCATCCGGGCGTGGCCCGTGCTGCTGGCGACCTACATCATCTGCGGCTTCCTCGCCGGTGTGGCCGGGCTTGTCCTGCTTGGCGCGATCGGTGGGGCCGACCTGTCACTCGGCGATGTCTACCTCCTGCCTTCGGTGGCGGCCGTCGTCATTGGCGGCACGTCGATCTACGGCGGCCACGGCGGCTACGCAGGGACGCTGCTCGGAGCGCTGATCCTCACTGTTCTGAGCAGCTTCTTCACGCTGATCGACGCCCCCGACCCCGTGAAGCAGATCCTGTACGGCCTGATCGTCGTGCTCCTCGCCGCTCTCTACGTGCGGACGGCCGGCGACTCGGGGTAGCGCGGCAGCTGGCGTTCGGCACAGATCCGGTACGCGTCGGCCCAGGGACGCACGCGCTCAAACGCCGCACTCGCGGCCAGGAGATCGACGTCCCTCTCACGCCGGGCGATGATGTGCATCCCCACCGGGAGCTCGCCCGACAGTCCCGCGGGGATGGACGCTGAGGGGTGGCCAGAGAAGTTCGTTAGGTAGGTGGGGCACCAGCCGATCAGCGGATCGACTTCCTCGCCGTTGATCTGCGATGGGCCGAGAGTGTTTCCGTCATCGCTGTTCTTCACCGGCATGCAGGCAAGCGTCGGCGAGACCAGGAGATCGAACTTCTGCAGCTGCGACTCGATGGCGTCGTACACCTCCGTCCGAATGATCTGATCGTTCCAGACGTCCATGGCGGACAGCTGATAGCCGATCTCGATCCAGTGCCGGTACTCCGGCGGAAGGTCCTCGGGATGGTCGCGCATGAGGTCGATCCCGCCCGCCTTCAGACCGTCCAGGCCAGAGATGTTGAGCGGCATCATGAGCCGGTTCCACGCATCGCTGAGCTCATGCTGCGTGCGCTTCAGGTCAAAGGTAACGGTCTCGACCGTGGCCCCCGCCTCGGTGAAGCCGCGCACGGCATCGGCCACCGATTTCGCGACCGCCGGCTCAATTGGGAACACACCGAAATCCGGGGTGTACGCGACTCGCCAGCCTTTGATCGGACGTGACACGGCGGCCGTGAAGTCCGGCGTTTCGGTCAGCGAGAACGGATCGCGCGGGTCTGGCCCCGCCATCACGTGCAGGCCAATCGCGGCGTCGAGGACCGTCCGCGTGAGCGTGCCTTCGAACAGGAACGGCGTCAGGCTGGCAAAGGCGTTGGGACGGCCGGTGAACGGCACCCGGCCGTAAGAGGCGCGGTAGCCGTACACATTGCACCAAGCGGCGGGGATCCTGATCGAGCCGCCCGCGTCGGTGCCCTCAGCGATCGGGACGAGCCCGTCGGCCACCGCCGCGGCGCTGCCGCCCGAGCTGCCGCCAGGATTGCGGGTCAGGTCGAACGGGTTGCGCGTGGGCCCGAACAGATAGTTGTCCGCGATCCCACGCAGGCCCATGATCGGCGCGTTTGTCTTGCCGACCAGGATCGCGCCGGCCCGCTCCATCCGTTCGGCGAACGGGCAGTACGCGTCGATGACCTGATGGCGCAGAGCCCGGATGCCGCCGAAGGTCGAAGGCCAGCCCGGCTTGAAATCGAACAGGTCCTTCATCGCCGCCGGCACTCCGTGCAGCGGACCTAGCTCCGCGCCGGCCATCACGGCGCTCTCGGCAGCTCGGGCCCGCTTCATCGCCTGGTCGAAATCGAGAAACACAAAGGCGTTCAAGCTCGGGTTGCGGCGCTCGATCCGGGCGATGGTCGAGGACATGACCTCGACCGGTGAGAGCTCCCGGGTGCGAATGCGGCGGGCGAGCTCGGCGGCCGAGGCCCAGGCGGTCTCTTCTTCTCCTGGCACAGCTTCAATTTGAGCGCATTCAGGCGACGACGCGGGAGGCGTGATGCGGGTATGGTCGAGCGATGACCGCGGCCGAGCCTCGCCCGCCGGAGGAAAAATGACATCACTCATCGATAGGCTGACCTATGAGGACGTGGCCAAGACCATCGACCACTCGCTGCTGCGCCCCGAGCTTGACGACCAGTTCATCTCCGACGGTTGCCGGCTGGCGGCCGGCTACCAGGTGGCTTCGGTGTGCTGCCGGCCCGCCGACGTGAAGCGCGCGGTCGAGCTGCTTCGAGGGACGGGTGTGGCGGTCGGCACCGTGATCGGGTTTCCCCATGGAGGCACCACGACCGAGGTCAAGATCTTCGAGGCAGAGCAGGCGCTGCGCGACGGCGCCACAGAGCTGGACATGGTGATCAACATCGGCGCGCTTCGCTC
>DATKFA010000206.1:0-6653 GCA_035511715.1 Candidatus Acidiferrum sp.
CGAGGTGTACTGGGAGACGGGCCGCCGTTCAAGTGGCGCCAATCGCCCGATCGACTTAGCGAAGCCCGAAGTCGACCTGATCGAGCTGAGCGGCTGCTGACGCCGGCTGTTCACAAGAAGGTCACTCGCGCTTTCGTAACCGAGCCAATCCGGCACCGCTACCGGCTGTCCCGGTACCTTCTCATCAGCTCCTGCGATGCAGACCACGCCGGCCCGGGATCTTCTGGCTCCTGAGTCTCGTCGTAACCGCCCCGAAGCCGCACCGCCGCGATGAATCGGTAGGTACCTGCAACCGCGGCGACCAGAAACGCCGCCTCCGCTGCGTAGTACCCAATCAGGAGGTAGGGACGCGGGTTCGAAAAGTAGAAGGTCCCCAGGCTCGCGAAACAGACAAGGGCGCATGCAAGTCTCGCGATCGACGCCGGCCACGTCAGTCTTCGCGGGAGTAGAAGAGCGAGGATCGCCGCCATACCCGGTAGCGAGAAGGCGACAAAGTACGTGAGTGCCTCCGACCGCGGCGCCATCCGCGGCACCATTACGAGCGCCAGGGGAGCCAAGAAAGCCTCCACCCCGAAAACAGCCGAACGAGCAACGCCGGGGTCGGCATCAAAAAACGGAGCCAGGAAGGCGAAAATGCCCGCTGCGAATCCACCCTTCTCGAGCACCGCGGCCGCGACCCTCAGACGGCGGCTCACGCGCTCACACCGGTCATGGCAACCGCAGAATAGACCTGCATGGCGCGGCAGTACACGACGATCGTCCTCCACATCGCCGCCGACAAGACCGAGGACTTCGAGGCCATGTTCGAGCGAGATGAGCTCAAGCGCTGGGACGACTACACCAAGCGTGGTCGTTTCATCGAGGCGCGACTGATTCGGTGCAGCTACAGCGCCCTCCAGTCAGAGGGCGTCCAGGACTACGTCCTCCAGGTCGTCACCGCCGACGAACAGGCTCACCACGAGCATGACGAAGACCCGAGCTTCAAGAAATACGACGAGCGCGCCGAGGCCTTTCAGCCCGAAGAGCCGACAGTCACGTTCGGTGACCTGGTGTTCGAGCGCAAGGCACCCGAACGAACCATCAGCTGACGGTCTCGTCCCACGTTTGCGCGTCTGCGCCGTCCGGGTGATCGTTAACCCAGTCGTACGGCTGCACCAGCTCGCGCAGGGCCAGCTCGTAGTGAAACGTCCCGGCGGCCATCGCCACGCCTGAGAAGGAAAAGGTCCTGGAGTCGCTGACGGCGAGGTCACCGCAGTCGAACCCGGACGACTCCGCCGCCACGACACAACCGGAGAGGTCCTTCATGTCGTGTCGGTCGTACCAGTGGTCGGACGTCCGAAACACCAGACCCAGGTGCGGAATCACCGGCCCCGTGTTTGTGACCTTCACGACCAGCTGCGAAACCTCGCCGATCCGATCGGCCGACGACGCGATCACGTTCACCGAAGCCGACATCGGCTGAGGTGGGGCGCAGGGGCCCGCGGCCACCAACACGGCCGCGAGGACAACCATTTTCATCGCCCCAACGAATTCCTTAACTCAGCGCTAAACGGCTACGCGGTATTCTGCGCAGCTTGCACCCCAAACGATCGGCCGTAACGCGGCCATACCTTTGTTCGTTGAGAGAGCCGTGAGGAACGGGGTAGTTCTCCTCCTGACGCTGGCCGCGCTCACCGGCTGCACCGCCAACGGTCCGCTCGCGCCCCAGCACTCGCCGACGGCCAAAAGGCAAACTCCCAGCCCAAGTCCGAGCCCGAGTCCGAGCCCGACCCAGGAGCCAAGCCCGAGCGCGAGCCCGACGAGCCAGCCCGCTCCGACCGAGGTGCCCGCCTGGGCCGCGCTCCACGCCAGCTGCGTCGGGCAGCCCGCGGCCGCCGAGGCGGTCATTCAGCTCCAGGGCGCCGCGAACCCGATCCTGGCCGATGTCACGGACGCCAAGGCGCCGAAGACCATCTGCAGCATCAGCGGCGGCAGCTTCTCGACGCAGCTGGTGACCCAGACGATGATCTCCTGGTACGCCAGCCAGGGCAATCCGGGCGCATCAGGCACGAGCGTCGTCGCCGTCCTCGACCTGTTCACCGGCACCAGCACGGTCGCCGCGAGCTGGTCCGGCGGCGGCTACATGGACGGGCTGCACGCCTGGAGTCCCGACCGCGGCTTCCTCGCTTACATCGCAAGCGACCAGACCGCGGTCAACCTCCACGTGCTGAGCGGCGGCGGTGACCGCGTCGTTGCGACGCTCGGCGCAGTGCCGGGCAGGGGCTTCAACCCCAACGAGGACGACTCCTACCTGGCGTTCTCGCCGGACGGCGCTTACTTCGCCCTTGTCCAGACCTTTACGAGCTCGGGCGATCAGCTCCAGGTGCGACGGACCATCGACGGCAGCCTGGCCTTCAGCCTCGCCCGCGGCACGATGGCCACGTGGGGCAGCGCCGGCAGCCGCCTTTACTTCCGCGTGCCCGGCTCGAGCCAGGTCCAGGTCTGGGATTCGACCGGCGGCGTGACGCAGGCCTTCGGCCAACCCGCGAGCTGGATCCGGCCGAGAGCCGACGCCGGGGACGACAACATCGCCTTCACCGTGCGCGACGCCTCCGGCACCCCGCACGTCTGGCTGTACGGCCATGGCGGTCGCTCCGGTGGCCAGGTGCCGAATGTCCGCTCCAGCCCGGCGTGGCTCAACTCGACATCCATCTTTTATGTCGAGGAGGCGTCATGCGGCACCAACTGCGGCATCGGACCCGCCTGGCAGCCTGACGGTAAAACCTTCACCAACGACGTCGGCGGGGCGGTGGAGAGTCCCTCCAGGATCGCGCAGGTCTTCGGAGCGTGGCCACGAGCGGGACAAACATGACAAGCGACGCCCCGGACGGTGCGATCATGGCGGCGACCCCCGTGGACCAGCTCACCGAGCAGGACACCCTTGCTCCCCCCGAGACCTATGCGCCGCCGACTCCGCCACGGTCGCTTCGGCGGCCCAGCTCCTGGAAGCCGGTGCTCCAGACCTGGGAACGGCGTCGCTGGACGGCCGCCCTGGCCGCCGCCCTTCTCGTCACGGCGATCGGCGTGGGCTTGCTGTACGCCGACGACACCAACAACCAGGCGACCATCCGCGGCCTGCAGACGACGAACGAATCCCTCACCGGCCGCAACCAGATCCTTCTCGATCAGCTCAAGACCACCCAGTCCAACCTCACGGCCACGCTGGGGGAGCTCGCCACGACCAAGGCCGAGCTCGAGCACCCCAAGCTCGTGCTCTGGAACTTCCCGCAGCAGATCAAGGACGCCAGCTGGTACCTGGCCGGCGGAATCCCCGACACCTTCACCTACCACCTGCAGGCGACATCCAGCGGTCCCATGTCGGTGAGCATCCTCACGCTCGAGGACTTCTCGAAAGGGCTGCAGTGTGTCGACTACGGCACCGGCAACACCAACTACTGCATGCACCACTCCGGCGCACCGGCGAACAGCTGGCTGCGGGTGACGAACGTCAATTACGACTTCCACCTGGCCGAGGGGTGCGCCGACTACGTCGTCGTGTTCACCTCCGCCACCGCCATCACCGTGACGCCAAACGTCAGCGTCACCTACAACCCGGCGACGTCGCTGACGGGAGCTTGCGCCTAAGAACGCAATAACCGCGTCGAAGTTAGGGTAACCTATCTTTGATGGTAGGCACACCGGCATCGCCGGTTAGGGAAGCCTTCACCCGATCGCAGGAGGATTACCTGAAATCCCTGTACCTGCTGGGGGGTGACGCGCACCCGGTCCCGACCCGTGAGCTCGCCCAACGCCTCGGCATCTCGTCGCCCAGCGTCAGCGAGATGGTCACCAGACTTTCCGCGCAGGGCCTTGTCGAGCACGACCGCTACCGCGGCCAGCAGCTCACCAAGGAAGGCCGCAAGGTCGCGCTCGAGCTCGTCCGGCACCACCGCCTCCTGGAGATGTTCCTGGTCCAGGTCCTCGGCTTCGGCTGGGACGAGGTCCACGACGAGGCCGAGCGCCTCGAGCACGTCATCTCCGAGCGGATGGAGCAGCGCATCTTCGACCTCCTCGGCCAGCCCGAGCTCGACCCGCACGGCCACGCCATCCCGACGCTGACCGGCAAGGTCAAGGCGTCGAGCCATCGACAGCTGAGCGTCAGCCGTGCGGGGGAGAGGGTGACCGTCCAGGACGTCAGCGACGACGACCCCGGCAAGCTGCGTGAGCTGCAAAGGCGGGGCCTGGTGCCTGGAACGAAGCTGACCGTCCTCGCGGCAAGCGAGTTCGAAGGCCCGATCGAGATCAGGCTTCGGGGCAGGCGCGATAGCGTCCCCCTTGGCCTCGCTCGCGCCGTGTTCGTGGCGGAGACGCACTAGTTGGCCGAGGCCGTCAAGTCGGTAATCACCCAGCCGATGGTGCTGGGCGAGGAGCGCGCCCTCCCGGGTGAGCTGCGCGTCCTCAGGGCCGCCGAGCGCTCGCTCAACGGCCAGCGCAAGGGCGTCCGGGCTGTGCTGCCGTTCCTGGGTCCCGCTTTCATCGCGGCCGTCGCCTACGTCGACCCTGGCAACTTCGCCACCAACATGGCGGCCGGGTCCCAGTACGGCTACATGCTGCTGTGGGTCGTCCTGGCCGCGAACCTGATGGCGATGCTCATCCAGTCGATGAGCGCCAAGCTCGGCATCGCCACCGGCAGGAGTCTCCCCGAGGTGTGCCGCGACCGCTTTCCACGACCGGTCGTCATATTCCTTTGGGTCCAGGCAGAGCTGATCGCGATGGCCACCGACCTCGCCGAGTTCGTCGGCGCTGCGCTCGGAATCTACCTCGTGTTCGGCATCCCGTTGTTCATCGCGGGCCTGCTGACAGGCGTCCTGGCGTTCACGATCCTGGGCCTGCAGGCGTGGGGTTTCCGCCGGTTGGAGGCGGCGATCACGGTGTTCGTGGGCGTGATCGTCATCGCGTTCGGCCTCGAGGTGCTCGGCGCGGGCCCGTCATGGGGATCGGTCGCCCTGAACACCGTGGTCCCGCACCTTGACGGCACCGCCTCGATTCTCCTTGCCGCCGGCATCCTCGGCGCCACCGTGATGCCGCACGTCATCTACCTGCACTCCGCGCTCACGCAGAAGCGAATCGTCGGCGCGAACCCGGAGGCGAAACGGAAGATCTTCCACTTCGAGCTGGTCGACGTGATGATCGCGATGGGGATCGCCGGCGTCATCAACCTGGCCATGTTGACGACGGCGGCCGCCGTGTTCGGCTCACGCGGACTGACCAGCGCGGGCGCCGACCTCGTCCAGGTCTACGGCGGCCTCGACCACTACATCGGCGACCACAGCGGGCTGGTCTTTGGAATCGCGCTGCTCGCCTCCGGCATCTCTTCCTCTTCAGTCGGAACTCTGTCCGGCCAGGTCGTGATGCAGGGATTCATCCGCCGCCAGATCCCGGTGTTTCTGCGCCGTGCGATCACGATGGTGCCCGCGATGGTGCTCATCGCGAGCCACTTCGACCCCTCACGCGCGCTGGTGTTGAGCCAGGTCGCGCTGTCGTTCGGGATCCCGTTCGCGATGATCCCGCTCGTCCTCTTCACGCGAGACCGGAGCTTGATGGGCAGCCTGGCGAACAGCCGTCTCACCAACTACGCCGCCTACGCGGTGGCGGCGATGATCATCGGCCTCAACGTCTTCCTTCTCTACCAGACGATTTTCCGCACCGCCTAAGCTCAGCCCATGAAATTGGGCGTGAGCATCGGATACTGGGGCCTCGGGCTCACCGCCGCCGACCAGCTCGAGATCGCCCAGACCGCAGAAGAGCTGGGATACGACTCGATCTGGACCGCCGAGGCTTACGGCTCCGACGCGGCCACAGTCCTCGCGTGGCTTGCCGCCGGGACGAAGAAGATCAAGCTCGGCTCGGGCATCTTCCAGATCCCCGCGCGCAGCGCTGCGATGACGGCAATGACTGCGGCGACGATCGACAACCTGTCCGGCGGCCGGATGCTGCTCGGCCTCGGCACCTCCGGCCCTCAGGTCAGCGAGGGCTTCCATGGCGTGCGGTTCGGCAAGCAGCTGCAGCGCACGCGCGAGTACGTGGCGGTGGTTCGGCTGGCGCTCGAGCGCAAGAAGATCGAGTTCCACGGCGAGACGCTGGAGCTGCCGCTGCCCGACGGCCCGGGCAAGGCCCTGAAGCTCACGATCAAACCGGTGCAGGAGCGCATCCCGATCTTTCTGGCGGTGCTCGGGCCGAAGAACGTCGCCCTCGCCGGCGAGATCGCGGACGGATGGCTGCCGGTCTTCTTCTCGCCGGAGCACACCAGGGCGCTGCGTGTTCCGCTGGAAGAAGGCGCCGCCCGTGCCGGCCGATCGCTGGACGACTTTCGGATCTGCCCGTCGGTCAACGTCATGATCGGCGACGACCTCGAGAGCGCGCGCGACGCCATGCGTCCCGTGCTCGCGCTCTACGTCGGCGGAATGGGCTCCAGGGAGCAGAACTTCTACAACCGGCTCGTTTCGTCCTACGGCTTCGAAAGAGCGGCGCGAGAGGTGCAGGACCTGTATCTCGACGGGAAGAAGACCGAGGCGATGTTCGCGCTGCCCGACGAGCTCATCGACCTCGTCTCGATCGTCGGGCCGCGCGAGAAGGCGAAGGAAAAGATCCGTGCGTTTCGCGACGCCGGAGTC
>DATKFA010000207.1:0-2382 GCA_035511715.1 Candidatus Acidiferrum sp.
GTGCGCGGCGACGGCGGCGCTTGGAGCCGCTCGATTCGCCGGGTTCTTGAACGGCAGTGGCCAACCCCAGCCTCCTTTCCTTCCCGCAGTCTAAGTGTTGGCTTAACGGTCAGCCCCTGGGTTTGGCTACTTGGTCCCCCAGCCAGCTCAGGTAAGCCGACGAACCCCCCTCGATTGGCACCTGGAGGACCACCGGGAGCTCGTTGGCGTGGTGGGTCCGCACGTATTCCTCGACCTTCGGAGCGAGCGATTCCAGCGTCTTGATCAGCAGCAGCGACTCATGGTCGCGCTGGAGCTGGCCGTCCCAGTAATAGAAGGACGCGACCGTTGGGATCACGTTGCAGCACGCCGCGAGGTGTTCGACGATCAGACCCTCGCCGATTCGCTCGGCGTCGTCTCGTCCGCCCGCAGTGACAAGGATCAAAACGGCCTTCTCCGGCATCGCCATCGCCTAATTCTGCGGTCTGCGCGGTCGACGGGGTCTGTCCAGCCATACAGTGCCCGCCAGTAGCGCGATCGCACCGAGCACCAGGCCGCCGATGACGTCTGACTCCCAATGCACGTCGAGGTAGAGGCGGTCGAAGGCCATGAGCACGATGATGACGATGGCTCCGATCACCGCCAGCGCTCTGAGGCGCGGCGATGGGGACAGCCTGCGGATGACGAAGGCGAGCAGGCCGTAGACGATGACCGTCCGCATCATGTGACCGCTCGGAAAGCTGTTCTCGGCGCTCGCGCCGGTGAGGAACTGGCTGATGCTCGGGCCGTCTGCTTCAGCGAGCGAGGCGGGCGGTCGCAGGTGATGAAGGTTCAATTTGTAGAAGATCTCGAATGCCTGCGCCGCGAGGAAGACGACGAACACCAGGGCGTCGGAGCCGAAACCCGCCCGCCATAGATAAAAGGTGAGGCCGGCCATAAGGACCCCGGTCACCTCGACGCTCCCGAGCTCGGCGATCGCCTGGAACAGGACATGGAGCGAGGGCTGCCACGCATCGTGCATCGCGACGGCGACCTGCTTGTCGAGACTGGTGAACAGCCCCGCCGTGATCGCGATCGTCAGCGCGATGAAGGCGACGCTCAGGCCGACGACGCCATAGAGACGTGTGGCTAACGCTGGCAACGGGTGCAGAAGACTGTGGTGCGACCGGCGATGCGCACGGCTCGGAGGGGACGGCCGCACGTGAAGCAGGGCTCGCCGGCGCGACCGTAGACGAGGAGCTTTTCCTGCTGGCCGCCGAGCTCGCCCCACGCGTCGCGATAGGTGTCGACCGAGCTGCCGCGGTTGGCGATCGCCGTTCGCAGGGATTCGCGCAGAGACTCGTGGAGTCGAGTGGCGGATCTCCTGCTCACCGTGCCCGCTATTCGATCAGGCCTCAACCGCGCGCGGTGCAGCGATTCGTCCGCGTAGATGTTGCCCACGCCTGCGATCGCTCTCTGGTCCAGAAGGACCGCTTTCAAAGGAGCGGTTCGCTTCCGCAAGCGGCGGTACAGCTCGTCGGCGGCGAAATCCGGATCGATCGGTTCGGGGCCGAGGCGCGGCATCTTCCGTGCGTCGAGCAGCGCGCTCTCGGTACCGAGGAGCAGGCGTCCGAACCGGCGCGGGTCGCGGTAGCGAAGCTGGCGCAGGGGGGTGCGGCGCGAGCCGGCTTGGCCGGGCGCGCCGCCTTGAGGGGGGAATCCCCCCTCAGAGCCGTCATCCAGGAAGAGAACGGCGTGCGTGTGCTTTTCGAGCGGAGCGCTCTCGTCGACCAGCCGCAGCTGGCCGGTCATCCCCAGATGCACGACCAGCAGCAGATCGTGCGAGAGATGCACGAGGATGTACTTGCCGCGCCGGCCGAGCGACTGGATCCGCATGCCGACGATCGCGTCGACGAACTCCTCGGGCTCGGGGTGTCGGACGATGGTCGGGAAAGCGAGCTCGGCGCGCAGTATCGTGCGCCCGACCAGGTGCGGGCGCAGGTCGGCGACGATCGTCTCGACCTCCGGCAGCTCAGGCACGGACGGTCTTCGCGAATCCGGAAACTAACGGATAGTCGCGACCATAGGACTTTATCGAGGAGCAAAACCTCGAATAGTCCGGACGATCCGGGAAAGGGACCTCAGGCACGAACCACTGCAAGCTTTCTCACGTCGGCCCAGTTCGCCCCGACCTTCAGCTCCACCTCGATCCCGGTCTCGAGCTCGTACGCGCCGGTCATGATGCGCGGCACCTTTTCCGCGAACTGATCGACCTCGCTGCGTGGCACCTCGAAGAGGAGCTCGTCGTGCACCTGCAGGAGCATGCGCCCCTCGATCTGATCAGCCTCGATCTCACGATGCAGACGCACCATCGCGATCTTGATGATGTCGGCCGCCAGCGACTGCATCGGAAAGTTGATGGCC
>DATKFA010000208.1:0-2219 GCA_035511715.1 Candidatus Acidiferrum sp.
CCGAAAAGCCCTCGACGGATCTTCGGCGCCCATGCGGCCCATCTCCGGGCTCAGCTTCTGCGCTGCTCGCTCACGCATCGACGGATGCGCTCGCTGCGCTGCTCGTCGCTTCACCCGGATCTGGGCCACCTGGATCGCCGAATCTCTCGCCGAGGGTTTTCGGCCGTGCCTCTAGTCGCGCAGCTCCTCGGCCAGCATGTCCATCAGCAGGCCGTCGTGCCACGCCCCATCCGGCCCGCGCTCGTACTTCCGCATCACGCCGACCGGCCTGAAGCCGACGCGCTCGTAAGCCCTGATCGCGTTGGCGTTGTGCGCGGCGGGGTCGATGGTCAGGCGGTGGTAGCCGCGATCGTGCACGAGATGGCGTGCCAGCGTGCGAATCGATTCCGGACCGATGCCCTGACCCTGCCACGCCGAGCGCACAGCGATGTCGATCGAGGCGTACTGGTACATCTCGTCGGTCTCCTCGTAGCTCTGGATCATCCCTACAGTTTCGTCTCCGACTTCGATCAGGTAATGCGTCTCGACGTCTGATGTCGCCATCGCGTCGCGGACGGCTTTCTCGGAATCGCCCCACCACTCCGCCACCGAGGGATCGCTGAAGATCCGCGCCAGCGCCGGTTCATCGCCCAGGCGGACCTGGCGAAGGGTGACGCGCTTGCCTCGAAGCTCAGGCGGCGAGGTTGATCCCAATCGCGCGCAGGCGCCGGTTGAGTGACTCGATCGCGAACTCCACGATCTCGCTTTCCGTGTGCCCGTAGTCGGTGACGTACCGCGGATCCGGCGGATCAAGCGTGCCTGAGATGAGGGGCAGGCACTCGACCAGCGTGCGCTGGATTATCGGCGCGAAACGTTCTGGGTCTTCGCGGACCGCGTCCTGGAGCAGCTTGATGCCGAAGCTCACGTGGCGTGACTCGTCCCGGGCGACGGCGGTGAATCCCCGATAGAACCCGCGCTCGGTCAGGCCCTGCTCGCGCATGGCCTCGAGCTCGAAACGCTGGCCGGTCAGCGCGATGGTCGCCTCGATGACGATGTGGTAGAGGGTCACGCCCTCCACGAACGCGTCGAAGTCCCTCGGGTTGCTCGCGAGCCGCTGCGCGGTGGACGGGAGGCGCTCATAGAAAAGGATGTTGTAGCCCTCGTTGGCCTCAGGCCGGATCTCTTTCATCAACTCGGACATGTCGCGGGCGTCCGACTGCGGCACCTCGCGCCACCACTTCTCGAAAAAAACCGTATGGCGGGCCTCGTCGACCATCTGGGTCGAGAGAAAGACCTCGATCTCCGGCGTCGGCGCCGCCCAGACGAACGGCGCAAGGGTCGCGGTCACGCGCTCCTCGCCGTTGAAGAAGAGGCGGTGCGACCAGAGCGTCGCCTTGCGGTCGATGTCGGTCGCCTCGACCCAGTCCTGGCGGTCGAGACTGAAGTCGATGTCCTTGACCGCCCACTGCTGGGACTCCCAGCGGCGGTACAGGTCCAGGTAGCTCGGCATGTTGTCGACCCCACGGTCGATGAACGACAGGACGTCATCGATGCGGATGTCGCCGAGCTCCTTCAGGCTCGCTCGGCCTATGCGATCGAGGTCGACGCTCACGGCGTTCAAGTGTAGGGTCGGCACCACCTGGGTAAAATCAACGGGCACCAGGTTCAGCTTCGTGGGGGCGTCCGGTCTCGACGGGGCAGTTGAGCTTCGGGATTGCGAGCCGAGAGCCGCGAGCGTCACAGCGCAGCGTTTTACAAACGCCAACAAGAACACCGCTTTCGCCCTCGCTGCGTAAGCAGTAGAGACTGAAGCCCCGGGCCTTTGAGCCCGGGCGTCGCCCTTCGTCAATCCGGCGGACGAGGGAGCGGCGTTACATAGACCGGATTGCCACATCGGGGGCGCCACGGCCCCGATGTGGGACAGTCACCGCGGCTGGCTGACGCGGATCCTGTCGGGAGGAGCCGCCACGCGAGAACCAAAATCCCGGACACGCTCGTAGAGATCCCGGGGGACGCTGCTTCGGACGCGGGTTCAACTCCCGCCGCCTCCACCAAGCTGAACACGGTTTTTGAAGTAGCTCAGGCGCACGGCTGCCAACCAAAAAGGTCACGATCAAGCCTCGCGCAAGCCGCTCGCTGGATCAGCGGGCCGACGTCGGCGACGACGGTGCCGTACGGCGTCCCGAGATCGGGTATGACGAAGGTCCTATCGACAACGCGTTCCGGATACGACTAGGGTC
>DATKFA010000209.1:0-2765 GCA_035511715.1 Candidatus Acidiferrum sp.
GCGGGCCAGCCCGAGAGCCTCCACTCGGCCAGGATCGCCGCCAGCGTCGGGTGGACCGGCATGCGGCGTGGCTGCTTGGTCTTGGTCTTCCCCTTGTCGTACGACGTCGCGATCAGCAGCCCGCCGAGCGGCTGGAGCGCGGGGTCGTAGTGGCGGAACCGCAACCCGGCCGCCTCGCCGAGCCTCAGGCCCGCGATCCCCTCGAGCGCACAGAAGACGCGCCGGTCGAGCGGAAGTCGTGGGTCGGAGATCAGGATCTCCAGCTCCTCGCGCGAATAGCGCGCCGTCGCTCGCCACTCGGGGTCCTTGTCGACCGAGTCGCCGAGCTGGTACTTCGTCAGGATCGTTGGCAAGTCGCCGACGAGCAGGTCCTCGATCTTCGCGTCGCGGAACAACGCCTTGATCGTGCTGTACACGTTGTAGATCGATTTCGGCGCGAGCTTGCCCGAGTTCCGAAGCGCGCGAATCA
Organism: Candidatus Acidiferrum sp.; assembly: GCA_035511715.1. Classification (GTDB taxonomy): domain Bacteria; phylum Chloroflexota; class Dormibacteria; order Dormibacterales; family Dormibacteraceae; genus 40CM-4-65-16. The sequence goes on from DATKFA010000209.1 coordinate 470, forward strand.
TCTCCACCAGGTGGCGCGGCCGGACCTCCTCGAGCAGCAGGCCGCCGATCGCCGGGAGGATGTGGTGCTTGAGCCGCGCCTCGTCGTTCCCCGCGTCGGCGACGATGTGGCGCCGCTCCTCGAGCCACTGCCGCGCGTAGGCCGCGACGGTGACCGACGCCGACGCGTTCAGCGGATCAAACTTCACGCCCGCGGCGATCCTCGCCTCGACGTCCAGGAGGATCCGCCGCGCCTTCTTCTCGTCACCGACGTGAAGCGACGTCTTCTGCTGCGTCCACTTCCCGTCCGCCGCCTTGTAGCGGATCCAGAGCTTGTTCTTGCGCGGGTAAACACAACCCATCGGACCCTCCTAGGTTCTCCGTCGATGCACGTCGATCGCGACGATGCGCGCCGCCTCCGCTCGGAGGTCGGCCTCGCTTCCTCCGGGCTGGACGTTGCGCTGGGTGGCCTCGATGAACTCCTTCAAGTCCGCCCGGGCAATCCGATACACGCGCCCAGGCCCTCCACTGGCGCCCGGCGGTCGGCTCGCGCGCAGGTTCCCCTGCCGAATCCACATCCGAACCGTGGCCGGGATGACGTGCATCGCCTCGGCCGCCTGCTCGACGGTCAGCTGCTCGTCGGGGTTCGTGATGGCGGTCGACTGCTCGCGCGCCGACTCTGTAATCTCTTGTAGCAGCGCTTGGTGCGCCGCTCGCACCTCCTCGCGAACGATCTCCCGAATGTCTTCCAAGATGGCTGCTGCGAACTCGCTTGTTCTCTGGCTCATGATGGGCCGGAAACGCCAGGGTGCCTTTCGGCGTGACTCGCGGTCCGCCGGCGCCCGCTGCGGGCCGAGCCTTTCCGCCGACAAGCCGCTCGACGCCTGCTCTCCGCCGTAATCGGCGAAGTCCGCGACTTTCTCGCTCTTTTTCATCTCCGTTGCTTGCCTCGCGCCCGCCCCGCGGGCGCCACACCGACTCATCGCTCTGTCCGGCCTTGTCATCCAGCGGTTTCTGCTCGCCCGCGTGCGCCCGCGACGTCGAGCGGTCACGCGCGCGATCGAGGGTGGCGTTTGACCGGCGATGGTTAAGAAGAGTGACCGAAGCGTGGCCGCACCAGGCGCCCTCGCGGAAGCGCCCGACTGGGAGCTTCACACTGGCGACTGCCTCGTCGGCATGGCCTCTCTCCCGGACGCCTCGGTCGATGTCGTCATCACCGATCCCCCATACGAAGCCGAGGCCCACAACGCCCAGCGGATGGTTGCCCGCGCCGGCGGCCGCCTCGAGTGCGAGCCCATCGCCTTCCCGCCCATCAGCGAGGAGCAGCGCACCGAGTCCGCCCGCCACATGGCCCGCCTCGCCCGCCGCTGGATCCTCGTCTTCTGCCAGGTCGAGGCCGCGATGAAGTGGCGCGCCGCCCTCGAAGCCGGTGGCGCCGTCTACAAGCGCACCTGCCAGTGGATCAAGCCCGACGGCAAGCCCCAGTATTCCGGCGACCGCCCGGGCATTGGCTACGAATCGATCGTGGCCTGCCACGCGCCCGGGCGCAGCACCTGGAACGGCGGCGGCTCCCACGGCGTGTTCATCGTGAACAAGAGCGGCGACCCACGGACCGGACACCAGACGCAGAAGCCGCTCGGGTTGATGGAGAAGCTGGTGCGTCTGTTCTCGGATCCGGGCGATCTGATCCTCGATCCGTTCACCGGCTCAGGAAGTACGGGCGTCGCGGCCTTGCGACTCGGGCGCCGGTTTGCCGGCTGGGAGATGAATCCCGACTACGCCGAGATGGCTCGGCGCCGCCTCGCGGCGGCCCGCGAGCAGCTCGAGATCGGCTTCTGAGTACGCGGAGAAACGACTCGATGAGTGGCGGCGCCAGAGCGATGAATCGATCGGCGAAGAGAAAGGGAGGACATCATGGCAAAGCGAAGCAATCCGTTCTACGCACAGGTCGGACGAACAGATGCCGACAGCTTCCGGATCACCGTCCGCGCGAGAGACTCCAAGGACCAGTACAACCGCTACCGCGAGCTCGCGGTATCCGTTTACAAACTCGCGGCAGAGATGGAGCGCCGCGCCCAGAAGCTCGCCGTAGGCTGGGTCATCTCGCCGCAAGTCTTCAACTCGCGGATTGATGTGGAACTCTCCGAGGGCGATGACGAACGGTCCGCTGCGAGCTTCATCGCAAGAGTGCTCGGTGACCTCGGACTCACCTGAATCCGCGCCGTGATAGCCTCCATCGGAGTTGTCCGAGCTGCGACAGACCAGTCCACATCTCGTAAGGGACAGGTAAACGAACTCGGCGGCCGAATGTTTCCAGG
>DATKFA010000210.1:0-2549 GCA_035511715.1 Candidatus Acidiferrum sp.
ACGACGACGTCGCCGATAAAGCGCTTCTTCCCCGCATCGGTCCTGACGTCGAGCATGCCGATGCCGTCGAACCGCTGGCCGTCGGCGGTCTGGTAGTAGTGGCCGAGCAGCTGGTAGCCGCCACACACCGCGAGGATCTGCGCCCCGTCCTGCACTTGTTTTTGCAGTGAGTCCTGCTTGTAGCGGCGCAGGTCGTCGTAGATGAGAGCCTGCTCGCGGTCCTGGCCGCCACCGAAGAAGAAGACGTCGACGTCGTTCAGGTCTTCGCCGGCGCCCCTGCCGAGCTCGATCACTTTGGGATCGAGGCCGCGCCACTCCGCGCGCCTGGCGAGCGTGAGGACATTGCCGCGGTCGCCGTAGATGTTCATCAGGTCGGCGTAGAGCCAGCCGATCGTGAACTTTTGGTTGCTGCTCACGTCTCCCAGTATGGTTGCGCCCAGCCGCGTCTCACCAGCTCGGCCCTGATGTCGAGCATGGCGGTATAGGTGCAGAGCACGTACGCGGTGTCGCCCTCGGACGTCGATCTCACCAGCTCGTCCAGCGCCTTGCCCGGGTCGGTCTGCGGCTCTTTCGCGTTGACGGCTGCGTACTTCAGGCGGACGGCGAGGTCGTAGGCTCTGACGCCTGCGGGGATGACGGTTTGGGCGCGGTCCTTCAGCCGCTCGAAATCCACGTCCCAGATCCAGCTGACGTCGGTGCCGTCGGCCTTGCGGTCGTTGAGGCCGATGATGAAGTTCTCTCCCCTGGCGAGCTCGACCGCGGTGCGGAGGGCCTCGTTGAAGCCGGCGGGATTCTTGGAGAGGACCAGGATGAGGTGGCGGCCACGGAAGTCGATGCGCTCCTGGCGGCCGAAAGCCGCCTTGAACGTCTTGAGTCTCTCCGCGACGTACTTCGCGTCGAGGCCGAGGCTGCATGCGGCCGCGAACGAGGCGAGGACGTTGTAGCAGTTGTAGAGACCGCCCAGCGGCATCTCAATCCTTGTGCCTTCGACGGTCATGGCCAGGCTGTCGAAACCGTGGAGCTCGATGTCGGTGGCCTTGATGTCGGGCTGGGGCCTCGCGAAGTCGTGGTTGGGGCAGCGATAGACGCCGTCGTGGCCCACGTAGACGGCCTCGAAGATGAGGCTCGCGCCGCACCTCGGACATGTTCTGGCGTCGGCGGCGTGGGGCAGTGTTTTGCTGGCCACCCTCTCGTCTTCGAGCCCGTACCACAGGGGCTTGCGCTTCAGGTCGAGGCCGATCTCGGCGACGCGAGGGTCGTCGGCGTTGAGGACCGCGGTTGCGTTTTCGTTCATGTTGTTGAGCGCCTGCTCGATCTTCTTCGCGATCGACTCGAGCTCGCCGTAGCGGTCGAGCTGGTCGCGGAAGAGGTTCATCACGAGCGTGGCCCTGGGTTGAATCTCTTTGATGGCCCGGGGCAGGCTCGCCTCGTCGATCTCGAACACGCCCCAGTCGGCCTTGAGCGTGCCGTTCGCGCCGGCGCGGTTGAGCGCGGCGGCGGTCGCGCCGAAGATCAGGTTGGCCCCCGCGCGGTTGGAGACGACACGGTGGCCGGCGCCCTCGAGCAGCCAGCTCACCATGCGCGCGGTCGTGGTCTTGCCGTTGGTGCCGGTGATGACGATCGAGCCGTGGGTGAGGTCGCTTGCGAGCTCGGTGAGGATCTTCGGGTCGATCGCTCGCGCGACGTCGCCGGGGAGCGTCGTGCCGCCGCCCCGCCGGGTGATCCGGCTGAGGGTCCCGGTGGCCTTTCCGGCCCACACCGCCGCGGTCTTGCGGATCACGTGGTCAGCTCCAGCGCGGCACGCTCTCTGCGACCGTGTGCCAGCAGTCGAGGCCCGCGACGGCGGCCTTCGCTTCCTGGTCGCTGGCGGCCGCTTTGAAAAACGCGGAGCCGCTGCCGGTCATCTGCCAGCCGGGGCCGAGGCGTTGTGCGAACTGGTTGAGTCGGGGGTCGACGTGCTCGGCGGCCTTCCGGAGCTCGTTGGGACCATCACCGTGGACCTCGTCCCACGCCCTGTATACGTCGACTGTGCTCAGACCGAAGCCAGGCCACGCGATCGCGAACCATGCTGGACCGCCCTCGAGCGCGATGAGCTTTTCGCCGCGTCCCTCGGCCCGCGCGCGCCCGCCAAGCAGAAAGAACGGAACGTCGGACCCGAGCTGTTCGGCGATCGCGTGCAGGTCGAGCTTCAGGTTGAACATGGACGCCAGGGCCTTCAGTGTCGCGGCTGCATCGGAGCTGGCGCCACCCATCCCCGACCCGGGTGGGATGCGCTTGTGCACGCGGATGGCAACTTTTAGCTCTTCTTGCACCGCTTGCTCGACGGCCTTGTGGGCATTGACGACGGAGTTGTCGTGCGCGTCCAGGTCGAAGCCGTCGACCTCGTACCGCGTGTGGGTCGCGGGCTGGAAGTCGATCAGGTCGTGGAGGTCGATGGCCTGGAACGTCGTGTGCAGCTCGTGAAATCCATCTTCGCGCCGGCCGAGGACGCGCAGGTCGAGGTTGAGCTTGGCGCGCGCGGGCACCACGAGGGTCAACGCGATGTGATC
>DATKFA010000211.1:0-3975 GCA_035511715.1 Candidatus Acidiferrum sp.
CGGTGAGCCAGCCCGCTCGCATAATTCTTGGACATAGCGGGCAGCATCGTCGGCGCTGCGCGATTCGTAAACGATCGCCCCACTCTTCTCGGCGGCGGCTTTGAACTTGGCGAAATACTCGGGCTGATTGGCGATCACCGAATCTTTGGCGGCGGCGAGGCGCGTGCGGAGTTCGTGAAAGCCGTCCTCACCGGTGCGGCCGTCAGGCGTGGTGTACTCGGCGAAGCGTTCGTCTCGGCTCTGGCGCCAGCCTTGCTGAAAGCTGAGCAGGTTGCGCTGCAGCTGCGGGTCGGCTACGGCCTTGGCGTAACGCGATTGGAAATTACTGGACATTGGAAATCACGATGACGTGTAGGGCTCGGGGTCCCTGGACGCCGATCGTCAGCACGCGCTCGATGTCGGCGGTGCGGCTCGGGCCAGTGATGAAGCCGACGTAGCGCAGCTGCCTCGCTCCCGGCGTGCTGAGCTGGCGGAGGGTGGGCGAGGCGTCGTCGAGCGAGGCGACCAGGTTGCGGCCGTCCACCACGACCGCGTGGGTTCGGGTGAGCATCGCGACCAGGCGGTCCTCGATCGCGTTCGATCCGAGCAGCACCGACCCGGTCTCGGCTACGGCGAGCAGCGCGACAGAAATCCCAAGGTCTGCATCCGCAACCTGCGCTGCCGATCCGCCAACGAGCGAGCGCTCCGGAGCAAACCCTCGGGCGGCACCCGTGGCGACAACCCCCGAGGCGCCGGCCGCGATGCGCTCGATAGCTTGAGCGGCGGCCGACTCATCTGGAGCGAGCTCAACGCTGGCGCCCGCCTTCCCAGCCGATTCGCGGAAACGCTCGACCAGTGAGCCAGCGCCGACCGCGGTCACGGGGTTGCCCTAGCGGCCTCCGGTCATCCCGCCGTCCACGATCAACCCCGATCCCATCACGAAGCGTGATTCGTCAGACGCCAGGTAAAGGGCCGCGTATGCCACATCCTGCGGCGTGCCGAGCTCGCCGCCGAGCTGCCGTTTCCGAATTGAGTCGAGGCCCTGCTGATAGTCGGTATAGGACTCGCGCAGGTAGCGCTCGACAAAGGGAGTCAGGATCGTACCCGGCATCAGCGCGTTGACACGCACGCCGAAGGGCGCACAGTCGACCTGCATCGATTTGGTCATCGCCAGCACCGCTCCCTTGGATGCAGCGTAGGACACGCGGCGCGCCAGGCCCATCTCCGCGATGCCCGATGACATGTTGATCACCGACCCCGCGCGCTGTCTGAGCATATGCGGTAGGACGGCACGGCTCATCAGGAATACGCCGCGCACGTTGACCGCCATCACCCGGTCGAAGAGCTCGGTCGTCGTCTCCTCGGTGTTGCCCACACCCGGAATGCCGGCGTTGTTGAAGAGCACGTCGACTCGCCCAAGCTCCTCGAGCACCGAAGCCGTGAGCGCCAGCGTCTGGGCCTCGTCCGTCACGTCGACGCGGCGAGCGATCGCCGAGCCGCCACTCTGCTTGATCGCGTCAGCGGTGCGGGTGGCCGCAGCCTGGTCGATATCGGCGGCTACCACGCGCGCACCCTCGGCGGCGAACAGCCGCGCGCTGGCCTCACCGATTCCGGAACCGGCCCCAGTGATGAGGCATACCTTGTCCTGGAGTCGCACTCGATCCGAAATCCTAAGCGCGATCGGTGCCGATCACGCGGGCGATCCCCAGCGCGATCAGGATGATGGCGCCGTCGACAGCATCGATCCAGGTCGAGCTGATGTCGGAAAGGGTCAGAATGTTGGTCACCAGCGCGAGCAGAATGACGCCGGTCAGTGCCCCCACCATGCGACCGCGCCCGCCGTCGAGCGAGATCCCGCCGATGACGGCGGCCGCGAAGACGCCAAAGATCAGGTCCGAGCCCTGCCCGGCGGTCACCGCAGTGACCCGGCCGGCTTGCATCAGCCCTCCAACCGCCGCCAGCACGCTGGCCACCATGAAGACGCCGATCCGGATTCGGTCGACCTTGATCCCGGCGGCGCGGGCCGCCTCGAGGTTGCCGCCGATCGCGTACATCGCCCGACCGATGCGGTGGTAGCGGAGAAATAGCGCCGCGGCGGCGAAGACCGCGGCCGTGACCCAGACGGCGACCGGCACGCCGAGCCAGGCGTTGGCGCCGAGATAGATGTAGGCCGCCGGCAGGTGATAGACGGTCTGCCCGCCCAGCCAGCCGAGCTGCAGCCCGGTGAGGAGGATGCTCATCGCCAGCGTGAAGATGAAGGCGTTGAAGTTGCCCTTGATGACCGAGATGCCGTTGAAGGTGCCGACCGCAAGGCCGACCAGCAGCACGACCAGCAGGCCGATGATCGGGCTCCACTCCGTGCCCAGCCCCTCACTCGCTTTCGGGGCGATCAACCACGCGCCCAGTAGCGGCGCCAGGCCGAAGGTTCCCTGCAGCGAAATGTCGAATTTGCCGGTGAGCAGGATGAGCGATTCGGCGACGACCACCATACCGAGCGCCGCCCCGCCCTGGGCGACGTTGATCAGGTTGGAGGAGGTGGGAAAGACCGGGTTGACGATCGCGCCGACGATCATCAAGAGGATGATCACCGGCACCAGCGTTAGCTCGCGGAACCAGTTGAGCACCATCAGCCGCGGGTCGCGCCGCGCGACGGTCCGACGTTTTGCCGGCACCGCGCGGTCGGCGGCGGTATCAGCCATCGAGTCCCTCGACGGCAGCGATCAGGGACGGACGATCCCAGGGTGGCTCGCGGAACTCCCGCGCGACCTTACCCCGAACCATGACGAGTAGGCGGGTGCAGATGCGGAGGTCCTCGAAATCGTCGGAGACCAGCAGCACCGCCATCCCCTGGTCGCGCGCTCGGCCGATGGAATCGAGCAGGGCTTCCTTGGCAGCGACGTCGACCCCGACCGTAGGATTGACCACCACCAGGACGGAGGGGTCGGGGGCGAGCGCCCGGCCGACAACGACCTTCTGTTGGTTGCCGCCACTGAGGCTGGCCACGGGCTGCGCCAGCGAGCTGGCGACGATATGAAGGTTTTCGACCTGGGTTTCGGCGATCCGGTCGCGGTCGTCGAAGGAAACCAGGCCAAACGGATTTCGCGCGACGCGATCCAGCACGGCCAGCGTCAGGTTCTCGCCGACCCCAAGCTGGGGAGCAAAGCCGCGCGCGTGCCGATCCTGGGGTACGTAGCCCACGCCCCGGCTGAGCACAGCGTCCACCTTACCCGGCGGTACCGCGCGTCCGTCCAGCGCAACCGTTCCGGCGAGCGGCTTGATCAGGCCGACGACCGCATCGGCGACCGTCGCGCTGCCGGATCCGTCGAGGCCGACCAGGCCCAGGCATTCACCGGCGCGAACCTGGAGGCTGACGTCATCCACCGAGCCGCCTCCGGATCGGACGACCAGGTGTGCGGTCTCGAGCTTGATCTGGCCAAGGCCGGCAGGCCTGTCGACCGCCTCGATCTCCTTAACCCGACGGGGCGGAGCGCTCCCGATCATCGCCGACACCAGGTCGCGCTGCCCGATTTCGCGGACGGCACCAGTCAGGACCAGCGCGCCATCGCGGAGCACGCTGACGCGGTCGCAGATCTCGTAGATCTCCTCCAGGTGGTGCGAGATATAGAGGATGCCGACGCCGCCATCGCGCAGCCGGCGGACCCGCTCGAACAGCCGTTCCACCGCGGCCTTCTCCAGCGAGGCGGTTGGTTCGTCGAGGATCAGGAAGCGGGCACCGATCGAGAGGGCGCGCGCAATTTCGACGACCTGGCGCTGCTCGACGGTGAGGCGCGCGGCCTGGCGGGTCACGTCGAGGTCGAAACCCCACTCGAGCATGACTTCGTGCGCGCGCTCGCGCATCGCGCGCCAGTTGACCAGCGGGCTGTCTTTCGCACCGGTTGGGCGATTGAGAAAGACGTTCTCGGCGACGGTGAGCGGCGGGACGACCATCGACTTCTGGTAGACGCAGGCGACGCGTTCGAGCCAGGCGCTCCGATC
>DATKFA010000212.1:0-2183 GCA_035511715.1 Candidatus Acidiferrum sp.
TCGCGCCGGATCTTCCCGGCCACGGCGAGCGCGCGAACGAACCGGCCACCCTGGATGGATATCGGGACGCCCTGCTCGAGGTGCTCGAACCCGATGACGTGCTCGTTGGGCACTCCCTCGGGGGCAGCTTCATCTGTTTAGCCGCAGACGCCGCGCCTGATAAGATTCGCCGGCTGATCTACATAGCGGCACTTGTGCCAGAAGAGGATCGCTCCCTGGCCGAGGTGATGCCATTTGTCGGCGACGTCAAGGAATTTGAGCTCACTCCGGACAGCTATCGCCTGACCGACGCGGATGCTGCTCACGCAATCTTTTACAACGACTGCACATCAGAGCAGGTGAATTGGGCCTACAGCCAGGTTCGACCGCAGTCGTTACAGCCGTTGGTGACGCCGATACGACTTGCCCGGTTTTGGGATCTTGATATTCCCCGCGACTACATTCTGTGTCTCAACGATCGCACCGGCTTACTGACCATTGTGGAACATCAGCTATCCAGACTACGGCCGACGACGATACATCCAGTGTGGGCCTCGCATTTTCCTCTGATCAGTCGCCCGAAGGAGCTTGCCCGACAATTGGTCACCATTGCCGCAGGCTGAGAGACGAAGGGATCCTCCGTGGCCGAAGCCAGTATCGAACTCACGACCGTGCCGGACGCTCCAGGGCCGCTCGCCGGCCTGAAGGTCATCGAGATGGGCAGCGTCGGACCTGTGCCGCATGCTTGCATGCTGCTGGCCGACATGGGCGCCGACGTCGTGCGCGTCGACCGGCCGTCGGCGGTGCCGCCCCCTTCACCACCGGAGCCGCCGTACGGTGAGGTCACGCTGCGCGGGCGTCGCAACATCGCCGTCAACCTCAAGCACCCGGACGGCCGCGCGACGCTGCTCGACCTGGTGCGCACCGCCGACGTGCTGCTTGAGGGCTTCCGGCCCGGCGTAATGGAGCGCCTCGGACTCGGTCCGGACGAATGCCTGGCCGCTAACCCGCGGCTTGTGTACGGGCGGATGACCGGGTACGGGCAGGATGGCCCGCTGAACCAGGCTGCAGGACATGACCTTAACTACATCGCGTTCGCCGGTGCGCTTGCCCATTTCGGGCGCCCACACGAGCGGCCGAGCATGCCGCTGAACCTGGTCGGCGACTACGGCGGGGGGAGCATGTTCCTGCTGTTCGGCGTGCTGTGTGCGCTGTTCGAGCGCGTGTCCAGCGGGAAGGGCCAGGTCGTCGATGCGGCGATGGTCGACGGGGTCGCTTCTCTCATGTCCCTGTTCTGGGGGTACAGCCAGAACGGCAAGTTCGACGAGACGAAGCGCGGGACCCACCTCTTCGACACCGGCGCGCACTTCTTCGACGTCTACGAGTGCGCGGACCACAAGTTCATCTCCGTCGCCGCGATTGAGCCGCAGTTCTACGCCGAGCTGCTAGCGCGCCTGGGGCTCACGGACGACCCAGCCTTCGCTGTGCAGGAGGACCCGAGCCGCTGGCCGGAGCTCAAGCAGCGATTCATCGCATTGTTCGCCACCCGCACCCGCGAACAGTGGTGCGCGCTGCTCGAGGGCACCGACGCCTGCTTCGCGCCGGTGTTGACGCTAAGCGAGACAGCCAAGCACGCCCACAGCGCGCATCGCGGCACGATCGTCGAGGTCGACGGCATCCGCCAGCCGGCGCCCGCACCGCGCTTGTCCCGCACGCCCGGTCGGCTGGACCGTCCGCCCGCGCAGGTCGGCCAGAACACCGTCGACGTTCTTTGCGACTGGGACATCCCGCCCGACCGCGTTCAGCACCTGCTCGACGCAGGTGCGGTCACGCTTACCGAGCGCCCGGTGCCCGGTCCGGCTCCGGTGGGCACGGGTCCCTGACCGCGGCGGCGACCCGCGTCGACTGATCCCTTCCCGCGGACAACACAGTCAAGGAGCTAGCCAATGACAGACCGAGCCGTCACCAGCACTTCTGACCCCCAGGAAGTAGCTCGCACATTCGACCATCAGTCGTCTGAACTGGCCGACGACCCCGGACCGACGTGGAGCGTTCTGCGAGAGATTGAGGGCGTTCCCAAGAGCCACGCCCACGGTGGATTCCACGTCGTTAGCCGTTATGACGACGTATGCGACGCCGCCAAGCGGCCGGATGTGTTCTCGAGCGCCGAGGTCGGTATCCCCTCGATCGAGGTCGACTTATAC
>DATKFA010000213.1:0-4439 GCA_035511715.1 Candidatus Acidiferrum sp.
GTCCTTCTGGTCCCCGGCTTGATCGGCGCCGAGCTTGCTCATGTCATCCATTTAGTACAGGTGCTCCATCGCAGGCTGATTCAGGGGTTTGAACATCTCCGCGGGCAGCTCAACGCCGTTGCTCTGGAAGTGCGCCTCGAAGTTCGAGCGCACGCCCGTCGCCGTGTGGTACCCGACCGCGCGCCCATCCGGAGTGACCGCCATCTGACGAAATGTGAAAACCTCCTGCATCGCAATCTCGCCGTCCGCAATGCCTTGAACTTCCGCGATGCTCACGATCTTGCGCGAGCCGCCGCGCAGCCTCTCGGTCTGGACGACGACGTTGATGGCGGACGCGATCTGACCGCGAATCGCACGCGACGGAAGCTCTGTACCGGCGAGCAGCACCAGGGTCTCGAGGCGGCTGATCGCGTCCCGCGCGTTGTTGGCGTGGACCGTGCTCATCGAGCCGTCGTGACCGGTGTTCATGGCCTGCAGCATGTCGAGCGCTTCGCCGCCGCGCACCTCGCCCACGATGATCCGGTCCGGCCGCATTCGCAGCGCGTTGCGCACGAGGTCGCGGATGGTGATCTGCCCGCGGCCCTCGACGTTCGCGGGTTTGGATTCAAGGCTGATCACGTGGACCTGGCGCAAGCGGAGCTCGGCCGCGTCCTCGCACGTGACGATCCGTTCATTCGGCGGGATGAACCCCGAGAGCACGTTGAGCAATGTCGTCTTGCCCGAGCCTGTGCCGCCCGACACGATGATGTTCAGGCGTGTCTGCACCGCCGCGTGCAGGTACTCGAGGATCGCCTCGCTCGACCCGCCACTCGAGACGATGCGTTCCGGCGTCAGGACCTCGCGGCCAAACTTGCGGATGGTGAGGCAGGGCCCGTAGATCGCGACCGGCGGGATGACGACGTTGACGCGTGAGCCGTCCTTCAGCCTCGCGTCGCACATCGGCTCTGACTCGTCGACGCGCCGGCCGATGGTCGAGACGATGCGGTCGATGACGCGACGCAGGCTGGCTTCGTCCTCGAACGCCAGGTTGGTCAGCTCGATCCGGCCCCGGCGCTCGACGAAGATCTGCTCCGGTCGGTTGACCATGATCTCGGTGATTTCGGGGTCGCGCAGCGGCGCCTCGAGCGGTCCGAGCCCGATCACCTCGTCGAAAAGGATGTCGACCAGCCGCTCACGGTCGGCGGCGGTGACGAGCGCCGCGGGCGGCTTGTTTCGGAAGTGCTCCTCGGTCAGCTGCAGCAGCAGGCGCCGGATGCCGGCGCGGTTGGTGATGTCGATGGCCGCCGCGTGGCGGCGCAGCAGGTCAGCGTGGATCTCGGCCTTGGCCGCCGCGAGGGCAGGGCTCAGGGTCGCCGGGGCGTCGACGCTGCGGCGGCCACCGTCGATCGCCGCGATCTCGGCGGTTATCGGGTCCCGGGCCGCGCCGCGTCGCTCTGGCGGCGCCACGCTCGGCGTGCCGTCTGCGGGCGTCGGCATCGCCACAGGTGGATCGGCCGCCGGGGCGGCCACGGGCTGCGCACCCGTCGCCGGCGCTTGCTGATAACGGCGGTCGAAGCGTTCCGAGAGCTTCATCTGGGCCTCGCCACGGCCCGTCTCAGGACCCGACGGTGGGCGCGCTGGGCGGCCTTCTGCATGTCGGCGTCACCCGCTTTTTCGGCGAGGCGATGCAGGCCGTCAGCGGCCGAGCGGTCGCCGATCATGGCGAGAGCCTTGCAGGCCGCGAAGCGCACCTGCTTGGGCCAGCGCGAATCGTGGGCGATCCCGAGAAGGGGCGAGACTCGGAGGACGTCGCGCCGGAGACCGCACGCCAGCACGGTTGCCACGGCCGCCCGCTCGTTTGCCGGCTGCCGCATCAGGGCCTCGACGTCCACGTCAGAGGCGGCCCGGGACAGGGCGATGGCGAGGCGGTGAAGCGGGATGCTGTCGGCCGAGGCCATCAGCTCGTCGACCGCGCGCCTACCACCAAGCTGGGCGAGCGAGCGGACGGCAGCCTCACGAACCCGGGGCATGGGATCGTGGACCAGGTCCGAGATCCACAGGGCCGCCTCCGTAAGCCGCGCGGCGCCGCAGATCCTTGCCGCGGCGGCCCGAGTGGCCGGATCGGGGCTGACGAGGCAGTCGAGCAGCTCGTCCTGCAGGCTCGAGCGCCGGAACATCTCGTGGACCATCCAGTGCGCGGTCACGCCCACCCCCTGGCGGTCGAGGACCGCGGCAAAGGTCCGGGCCACGCCCTGGGGGTCGGCCAGGAGCTCGGGTACGGTGACGTTCAGCACGGCCGCCTTCTCCCCGCCCCGCGCGGCGTTGAGCGCCCGGTCAACTTTGCCGGCCACGCGGGACCGAGAGGATGGGGGCCGGGTGGGGATGGCCGACCGTGTATTTGAGCCGTTGCTGCGAAGCGAAGGGTCCATTTTGTGGAAGGGTCGCTACAGTATCGGCGTTTTGACCGCCCCTGAGGTTCATGAAACCTTACAGCGGGCACGGGAGGAAGAGACACCCCAGGTGGCCGCCACAGGCAGCGGACCCGCCGCAGACCAGGCGCCGTCCGCGGTTCAGCGGCGGATGCGCTTCCTGGAGATGTCTGCCGTCTTCTCAGACCTGAACGACGGCGTCTTGCGGGCGGTGGCCCGCCGGATGCGCTCGGTAAACCTCCGTGCCCGGGACACGCTCCGGCTCGGCGGCGAGGGCGGTGACGTGGTCGTCTTCCTGGAGTCCGGCCAGGTCGAGGTGTCGATAACGGACGGAACCGGCCGTGTCCTGTTGACCCGGCGGCCCGTCGCCGGGGACATCGTGATCCTTCCCGCGCCCCGCACCGACGCCCGCTACGTCACCAGCCTCTACGGCCTGACCGACGCGGTTCTTCTGACCCTTGACCGCGACGGCCTCCTCGAGGGCCTTGGCCCCAACGTGGAGGAGGTCGCCGTCACGCTGGACAAGCTCTGGGAGCAGGAGCTCGCCGCCGCGGCGGCGATCGAGGCGCAGCGAGCGTCCGAGATCGGGGCTCCGATCGTCGCGTTCTTCTCGGCCAAAGGCGGGGCGGGCACGACCACCCTCGCCATCAACACCGCGGCCGCGCTCGCCCGAACGTTTCCACGGCAGGTCCTGCTGATCGACCTTGCGGCCCCGTTCGGCCACGCGGTGCTGTTCGCCGACCTGATCGCGACCGGCTCCGTCGTCAGCGCGTCCAAGGCGGCCGCCGCGGACTTCGAGGCGGCGATCCGGGGGAACATCGTCAACCACCGGTCCGGGATGGGCGTCCTTCCCGGGACGCTGCGCCCCGAGGAGGTCGACACACTGACCGGAGAGCTCACCGGCCGCGTTCTTGACACTGTGGTCCGCTGGCACAAGCTCGTCGTCGTTGACGTCGGGACATCGCTTTCCGAGGCGTCCCTTGCTGCGATCGAGCGAGCGGAGAGCCTCGTCGTCGTCGTGCCTCCGGAGATCGCAGCGATGACGGACGCGCGCCGCGCCCTGGCGATCTTCCGCGACATCATGAACGTGCCCGACAACCGCATCGAGCTGGTGCTCAACCAGCGTTCGCCGCACCCGCCACTCGACCGCGCGGCGGTGGAGTCGATCCTCGGCCGCAAGATGTCGGTGGTCGTCGGTTTCGATGACTCCCGACCGGAAGATTCGACCCTGGCCGGCGGACTGGTCATGCAGCACGACCCTTCGTCGGCGGTGTCCCGGGGCACGGCGGAGATAGCGAAGGTGATCCTGGCCAGCCTCAAGCTCGATGGGCAGCAGTAGAAGAAAAGGAAGAGGCCAGGCCCTCGTCGAGCTTGCCCTGGCTCTTCCTGTCCTGATAGTCCTGGTCGCGGGGGTGCTGGAGCTGGGCCGCGGCTATTCGTTCGCCACCGAGACTTCGGACGCGGCTCGCGACGCTGCCCGTTACGTGGCCGGCAAGATCTCGACGACAAACGGCCCCGGGCTGCCGGCCATGTGCACCCTGGTCACGGCCGATCTCGCGGCCGTCACCACCAACGTGGTGTGCCCGACCCAGGTCAACCACGCGCCGCCGTTCGTGGCCGGTGCGGATTACACGACGCCGGTCGCCGGCCAAGCGGTCGTCGCCGTGTACTGCGGAACCTCGGCGAACTGCAGCGGCTCGGCCCAGGCGCTTTATCACTCGGAGGTCGACGTCTCGGTCTACTACGGATTCAGCGATCTCAACGTCCTCGGCGGCGGCATCACGATCTCCGGGTCGAGCCGGGCGACGACGTCGTGGTGAAGCCCGTCCGGCGGCCCCTCCGGCGCTTCGCGCCACCTCCCCATAAATGGGGAGGACTAATTTCCGGCCAGGCTCTCGTGGAGTTTGCGCTCGTCGCGCCGATCGTTTTTCTGCTCATCGGTGCGACCGTGGACCTGGGCCGAGGGCTCCTCATCTACACGACGCTGCAGGGCGCGTCGCGCGACCTGGCCCGCCAGGCGGTGCTGTCCTA
>DATKFA010000214.1:0-4972 GCA_035511715.1 Candidatus Acidiferrum sp.
GGCCGACTCGACATCGTGCACCGCAAGCGCGTTGCCCGCGAACAGAACCTGGACATAGCCCAGCTCGATCAACCGCGACAGGTAGACGCCGGCGCCCGTGTGCACGACCGCGGGACCGGCGACGACCAGGATGCGGCCGCCTGCCTCGCGCACCTGCCACATCTCTTCGGCGATGCCTGCGATCAGGACCTTCTTCGGCTTCTCGGCGGAGACCTCGCTGCCCATGAAGCTGAAGATCTCGGTGTGGCGCGAGCGCTCGAGCGGCGTCACCCGCACGCCCTGATGCCCGATCACGAGCTCCATCCCCGGCTTGGCGTCCTGGAAGACGATCGCGCGGGCGCTGTGTGCCTTGCGGTCGACCGCGATCGCGGCGTCCATCTCGATCTGGTCGACGTTGATCCACTGTCCGCCGAGGAGGACCTCTGTCGGCAGATTGCTCGTGGAATAGAAGCCTTCCGGGAAGACTCCTTCACGCGTGACCTTGTCGAGGCGCACCGGCTGCTCGTGCTCTGCGGTCGCGCCCAGCGCTCGCGCCCTGGAGACGATCTGATCGAGCACCGCTGCGGAATCCGCGTAGACCTCCATGCGGCAGATGGACGGATCCGTCTTGTGCTGGCCGACCTTCAGCTCTTCGATGGTGAAGTTGCCGCCGAGGTCCATCACCAGGTCCATGACCTGGGGAAGCATCATCGAGTCGATGATGTGGCCCTGCAGGACCAGGCGCGCGGTGTGCCTTCGCTCGGTCACGCGCGGACGCCGGTTGCGGCGTTGATCTGAGCCTGCAGCGCAGCCGCCTCGCGCGCAGGGCTCTCGGCGTAGAGCACGCTGCGGCTCGCGGACACCAGGCATGACCCGGGATCGCCGTTCCACGCCGCCCGCACCGCGGCCTCGACGTCTCCACCCTGGGCGCCGACGCCAGGCAGCAGGAACGGGAGGGCGCTGATCGACCGCACCTCTGCAATCTGCGCGGGGGCTGTGGCGCCCACCACCAGGCCGACGTTCTCGGCGGCGTTGAGCCGTTCCGCGAGCGCGGCCACGTGGCGGTACAGGGGCGTGCCCGCCGCTTCGAGGTGCTGCAGGTCGGCCGCCCCGGGGTTTGACGTTCGGCAGAGGACGTACACACCGCGGTCCGCGTACGTCGTGAACTCGCGCAGGGAATCCGAGCCGAGGTACGGGTTGACCGTGGCCGCGTCCATCGCGAGCGTGCCGAACACGGTTCGCGCGTACGCCCGCATGGTGTTGTCCATGTCGCCGCGCTTGCCGTCGAAGAGAAAAGGTGTGCTGGGCGCGGCGTCGCGCAGCTCGATCAAGGCCTTCCACCCGTCGGGACCGTACTGCTCCCAGAAGGCGCTGTTGGGCTTGAAGCAGCAAACGTGTTCCTCGGTCTGGCGCAGGACCGCGAGGCAGTGGCGCAGCGCGCCCGCTGCGCCGCCCTCGATGCGGTCCGGGTCGGGGTCGAGCCCCACGCAAAGGAGCGTGTGGCGCTCGCGCGCGAGCGTGCGCAATCGATTGAAGTAGCTCACCGCACACAAATGGTAAGGAGGGCCCCGTGATGGGGTCCCCGCGAACTCAAGCCGCAGGCTCAGAGTTCGTGGGGTCCAAAAGCGACAATTGATGCGTGAGGATCGCGCTCGCGCAGATCAACCCGACGGTCGGCGACCTGACCGGCAACGCCGGTCTGATCATCGACTGGACCGAGCGCGCCCGGGCGCAGGGCGCTGACGTGGTCTGCTTTCCAGAGCTGGCCATCACCGGCTACCCGCCCGAGGACCTGGTCCTCAAGCCTTCCTTCGTCCGCGACAACATCGCGGCTCTCCACACCATCGCTGCCGCCGCCAGGGACATCGCGGTGGTCGTCGGCTTCGTCGACGAAGAAGGCGACATCTTCAACTCGGCGGCCTTCATAGAAGGGGGCGAGGTCAAGGCCGTGTACCACAAGGTCTTCCTCCCCAACTACGGCGTCTTCGACGAGAAGCGCTACTTCGCGCCCGGGCATCGCGCCCCGATCCTCGACTTCCGCGGCGAGCGCCTCGGCCTATCGGTGTGCGAGGACTGCTGGTTCCCTGCGGGTCCGATGGCCTGGGAGGCGGACCACGGCGCGCAGCTTCTGATCAACATCAACGGCTCGCCCTACCACTACGGCAAGCGCGCCCCGCGCGAGGCGATGGTGGCGGGACGGGCGCGCGATTACGGCTCGTGGGTCGCCTGGGTCAACACCGTCGGCGGGCAGGACGAGCTCGTCTTCGACGGCAACAGCGTCGTCATCGATCCCAAGGGCAACGTCGTCGCCCGCGCGGGGTCGTTTGTCGAAGAGCTGCTCGTCTACGACATCGACACGAAGCGTCCGCTGCACCGGCCCACCGAAAACCTCCGCCGCGAGGCCGAGGCCGCTGAGGGCCTGGAGCTGGAGGTGTCCGAGATCCTGGTCGGGGCGGAGAACGATCGGCCCAGGCCGCCGCTCCCAGCCGGGAGCGCCACCCCCCTGGAAGGCGCAGCCGAGATCTATGCGGCCGTGGTCCTGGGCACGCACGACTACATGCGCAAGCAGGGGTTTCAGAAGGTCGTGGTCGGTATGTCTGGCGGCGTCGACTCCGCCCTGACCGCCGCGATCGCCTGCGACGCCCTCGGCCCCCAGAACGTGATCGGAGTGCGCATGCCGTCGCGCCACACTTCCGCCGAAAGTCTCGAAGACGCGGGAATGACGGCCGAGAACCTCGGCATGCAGCTCATGGACTTCTCGATCGAACCGCCGCATCAGGGCTTCGAGGAGATCCTGGCCCCTGTCTTCAAGGGCACCACGCAGGGCGTGGCCGAGGAGAACCTCCAGCCTCGAATCCGCTCGACGATCCTCCACGCGCTTTCGAACAAGTTCGGCTACATCGTCCTCAGCACGGGCAACAAATCGGAGCTCGCCACCGGCTACGGCACCCTGTACGGCGACATCGCCGGCGGCTACGCGGTGCTCAAGGACATCACCAAGACGACCGTCTACGAGCTGTGCCGCTACCGCAACACGCTCGGACGCGCCGGGCGCGCGCAGGGCGCACGATTCAATCCAATCCCGGAGAGAGTCATGACCAAGCCGCCGTCGGCCGAGCTGAAGCCGGGCCAGAAAGACACCGACAGCCTGCCGCCCTACGACGAGCTCGATCCCATTCTCAAGGGCTACATCGAGGACGACCTGAGCCCCGAGGAGCTCGTGGCGGCCGGCAGCAGGGCGGAGACGGTGGCGCGCGTGATCTCCCTGGTCGACCGCAGCGAGTACAAGCGCCGCCAGGCGCCGCCCGGGGTGAAGATCACCCCGCGGGCATTCGGGCGCGACCGGCGGATGCCGATCGTCAACCGGTACAGTCCGAACGGCGTCCGACCGGCGACGGACCGGCCGCCGCGCTAGGCATAATTTCTATCGATATCAGGTATAGACAGGAGCTATGGCGGGGTCTTTTGACGTAGTCGTGATCGGCGGCGGCCCAGGGGGCTACGTCGCCGCACTCCGCGCGGCGCAGCTTGGCGCCCGGACCGCCATCGTCGAGAAAGACAGGATGGGCGGCACGTGCCTTGTCCGCGGCTGCATCCCGACGAAGGCGCTGCTTCAGTCGTCCGAGCTATACACCCAGGCCAAAGGCGGTGCTCCGTTCGGCGTCATCGCCGACAACGTCGGCTTCGATTGGGGCGCGGCACAGAAGCGCAAGACTGCGGTGGTCGACCAGCTCGTGAAAGGCGTCGAGGGGCTGCTCAAGGCGGGCGGCGTGACCTCTCTGAAGGGCGCTGCGAGGCTGGCCGGAAAAGGGAACGTGGACGTCGGCGGGGACCCGGTCGAGGCCAAAGACATCGTCATCGCCACCGGCTCGGCGATCGCGCGCATACCTCTGAAGGGGGCCGAGCTCACGATCGACTCCGACCAGATCCTCGAGCTGAAGGAAGTCCCGCGCCGCCTGGCGGTGATCGGCGGCGGCGTGGTCGGCATGGAGTTCGCGGCGATGTTCGCCGCCCTGGGCAGCAAGGTGACGGTGCTCGAGATGCTGCCCCAGGTCCTGGCGATGGTCGACGCGGACCTCGTTTCCGTCTACACGAAGCACCTCAGCGGCCTCGGCGGTGAGATACACACCGACAGCAAGGTGTCTGAGGTCGTCAAGCAGGACGGCGCGCTGCAGGTGCGGTTCTCGACCGGCGGCGAGGGTGGGGCGGTCGACGCCGACCAGGTGCTGCTGGCGGTGGGGCGGGTGCCCTACACGCAAGGCCTGGATGCCGAGAAGGCCGGCGTCAAGCTCGACCGGGGCCGGGTCGTCGTCGACCAGCATCTTCACACCGATGCGGATGGAATCTGGGCCATCGGTGACGTGATCGGCGGCATCATGCTCGCCCACGTCGCCTCCTACGAGGGCGTGTGCGCGGTGGAGAGAATCGCCGGTCACTCCGACCGAATCCCCGACTACCACGCGGCGCCGAACTGCATCTACACCGACCCCGAGATCGCCCACGTCGGCCTTGGCGAGAAGGAAGCGAGGGAGAAGGGCATCGCGGTCAAGGTCGGCAAGTTTCCGTTTGCCGCGGCGGGTAGGGCCCTGACGCTCGGTCAGGGGGAGGGCTTCGTCAAGGTCCTTGCGGATGCGGAGTCGGGCAAGATCCTGGGCGCGCACATCATCGGGCCGCGCGCCACAGACCTCATCGCCGAGGCGACGCTGGCGGTGCAGAACGGACTGACGCTCGAGCAGGTCGACCTCACGATCCACGCCCACCCGACCCTGCCCGAATCCTTCATGGAGGCGGCGCTGGCCGCGCAAGGCCGAGCCATCCACATCACCAATCGAAGATCCAACGTCCCCTCCGGCGGCGTCGCCGCCACCTCTCCGCTGCGTGGTGAGGACAAAAATAATCAGGAGAAGCACATGGCCGCCCCGGTCAAGACCCCTCCCCCGCCCCCCACTCCAAACGCGATCAATCCAAAGTCGCTCGAGCTGACCAAGGAGAA
>DATKFA010000215.1:0-5377 GCA_035511715.1 Candidatus Acidiferrum sp.
GCGGCGGTTGGACGCTGGGCGCCGGCGACATGCAGGACGTTGCGCTGAAGTGGTTCGCCAACGAGACCGGCCTGTGCATGGCGAGCATCGACTACCGGCTGGCCCCTGAAAATCCATATCCCGCCGCCCCCGACGACTGCGAGGACGCGGTCCTTCACCTCCTCGAGCGCGGACCCTCGCTCCTCGATGCGCCCGCACGCTTCGCCATCGGCGGCGAGTCGGCCGGCGGCCACCTTGCGGTGGTCACGCTGCTGAGGCTCCGGGATAGGCACGGAATCAATGACAAGATCGCGGCTGCCAACCTGGTGTTCGGCGCCTACGACCTGAACGGCACGCCGAGCACGCTCCTGTGGGGCGACCGCAATCTGGTCCTCTCGCTGCCGATCGTGCGCTGGTTCACCGGCAACTTCCTGCCCGGCCGCACCTTCGAGCAGCGCCGCGACCCCGACATCTCACCCCTCTACGCGCGACTCCATCACATGCCTCGCGCGCTGTTCACCGTTGGCACTCTGGACCCCCTTCTCGACGACACCCTGTTCATGTCGGAGAGATGGACGTCGGCCGGCAACCAGGCGGAGCTGGCTGTCTATCCGGAGGCGGTCCACGGCTTCACCGCGTTTCCGATCGGCCTGGCCCGAGCAGCCAGCGCCCGACAGGCCCGATTCCTACGCGAAGCCCTGGCCTGACCTCACCAGAGCCTTTCGGAGCGCTCGCCCGCCCGCCTGATCGCTGAGCCGTCAACCTGTACCTCGCCGTCCGGCACACGTCCGGCCGGCCAGCGAGCAGTCACGGTCATCGGCCCGTCCGGCGGCAGCGGCCAGATCCAGTACGTCCAATCCCACCTCCGTCCGCCTCCGCCTCCGCCTCCCGAGCCGATCATCGGTCCGGGAGGTAGTGGCGGATCGGAGCCGGCGGCGACGGCCTCGAAGAACGCCTTGCGCTGCTCCGCATCGCGAGCTGGTGAAGTCTCCCTTCCATCGGCGAACCGGACGCCGACCTCCAGGCTCATCTCGGGCATCTCGCGATGGAGGCGCGGGTTCGACAAGGGTGGCGGCTCGTGTTTCTTGCGGATGGCGATCCCCAGCTGGAATCCGGTCGAGTACGCGACGCACGAGCTGAGGACAACGACCGCCTCGTCGCCCGCCGTCAGAACCTGCTGCACCGGGACGGCCACTCCAAGCTCGTCTTCGGGTGGCGACATCCAGGGCTGGCGCACAAACGGTCGGGTCGGCGTCGCCGGCACTGACGGTCGCCCGAATCGGTACAGGTACCTCTTCCATCGTGGCGTCCCAGCGGGTACAAAAACGGCGCGGGCGCCTCGCGGGTTTCCCATGATCCAGCCGCCCAGCCAAATCCGCCAGCGGGCGATCCTGTTCATCAGCCGGCGGCTTTTGTGAGCTTCTCCAGCCGGTCGACCATCGACGAGAGCGTCGCGAACGCCGCCTCCACCGGCTCCCTCGACGTCATGTCAACCCCTGCCATCCGCAGCCCGTCGAGCGGGTACATCGACGACGCGCTCTTCAAGAACGCGAGGTAGGAATCCACCGCCTTTGTGTCGCCCTCGGCCACGCGCTGCACGAGGTGATCCGCGGCGGCGATGCCGGTGGCGTACTGGTAAACGTAGAAGTTGCTGTAGAGGTGCGTGTGAAACTGCGCCCACGTCGAACCGATGCGGTCGCGGTCGCGCTCGCCGACGTCGACCTCGGCGCCATACACCTCGACCAGCAGGTCGGCCATGAGGTTGTTCAGGTACTCGGCGGTGATGGCGCCGCCGCGCTCGACCCGCTCATGCATCTCGAGCTCGAGCCTGGCAAGCGACGGCATGATGAAGAAGTAGCGATAGAAGTTCGACATCGCTTCCTCGATCACCGCCAGCTGGAACTCGGGCTCCGTTCGCGTCGCCAGGAGATGTCGACGTGTCAGGGCCTGGTGCATGTTGGAGGCGACCTCGGCCTGGAAGAGGCCGTAGCTGGCGTAGACGTAAGGCTGGGTGTGCCAGGCGAGGTACGAATGCATCGAGTGCCCAAGCTCGTGCGCAAGCGTGCTCATGGAGAAGATGTCGTCGTTGTAGCTCATGAATATGAACGGCATCGTGTCCATGGCCCCGGTCGAGAAAGCGCCCATCCGCTTGCCCTTGTTGGGATAGACGTCGACCCACCGGTCCTCGAGCGCGCCTTTGCGCATGGTGGCGACGTAGTCCTCGCCCAGCGGCGCCACGCCCTGTGAGATGAGGTCGACCGCTTCCGCGTACGGCATCGTCAGCGTGTGCGGACTGAGCTGCGCCCGCAGGTCGTAGGGCTTCAGCACCTCGACGCCGAGCAGCTCGCGCCGGATCCGCCAGTAGCGGTGCCACGTCCCGACGTTGTCGCGGAACGTCTTGATCATGTTGTGGAAGACCTCGACCGGGATGTGGCCCGGCTCGAGCGCCGCCTCCAAGGAGGACGCGTGCCCGCGCGCTCTCGCGAAGAACAGGTCGCGCTTGGCCGCCCCCGCGATGCTGGCCGCCATCGCATGCTGCGCGCGGAGGTGCTCGTCGGCGTAGCTCTCGAAAGCGGTGCGGCGGACCTCGCGGTCCGGGTTGGTCAGCAACGACGCGATCGTGCCCTGCGCAACCTCATGCAGCTCGCCGTCCGCACCCACCGCTGGCGCGAACTTGAGGTCCGTGTTGGCGAGGACGCTGTGGACCGACAGAGCGGTGGCCAGGGGGTCGGCGACCTGACTGAGGAGCTCCTCGACCTCGGCGCTCCGTATCCGCTTCTGCAGCCTTTCCAGGGTGTCGAAGTAATGACCGAGATGCGACAGACGCGGCGAGGAAGCGACCCATTCGCGCAGCCGCGGGAGCCCGATCGCGAGCATCTCCGGGACGGCGAACGACGCAGCCGCTCCCAGCTGCGCCGCGACCGAGCGCGCCCGGTCGACGCGGGCCGATGCGGCCTGGTCGCCGACGTCGACCGAATAGGACATCGTGCCGTACACGATCACCCTGGCCATGAGCCGCCTTGCTCGCTCATTGGCGTCGAACCAGTCGGCCAGCGACTCTGGCGAGTCGCCGAGGTGGCCCTTGAACTCGGCGAGGTCGGGCAGCCGCGCGAGGACCGTCTCGACCGCCTGCTCCCATCCGGCTTCGTTCTCGAAGACGCTCTCGCGGTTCCAGGTGAAGCGCCTGTCCACGCTGGAGCGCGCGGGCAGCGGTTTTGCCACGGGGGGATTAGTAGCATGGGGCCGATGCCTCGCGCCGAATCGAATGGGATCGAGCTCGAATACGACACCTTCGGCGACCCCGCGGGCTCGCCGCTGTTGCTCATCGGCGGTCTGGGCACCCAGCTGATCACGTGGGACGAGGAGTTCTGTGAGCTCCTCGCCGGCCGTGGGTTCCACGTCACCCGCTTCGACAACCGGGACGCGGGTCTGTCGAGCTGGATGGCGGGTGGTGACGAGTACACGCTGGATGAGATGGCCGCCGATGCGGTGGGGCTGCTGGACGCCCTCGGCATCCGGGCCGCCCACGTCGTCGGGGCCTCGATGGGGGGGTTCATCGCCCAACTCATCGCTCTGGACCACCCCGATCGGGTGCTCACGCTCACGTCCATGATCTCCGGGCCTAACGGGCGGGATCAGGTGCAGCCGACACCCAAGGCGATGGCGCTCCTCTTGACCCCGGTGCCCGCAACACGTGAGGAGCGCGTAGATCTCGGCCTGCGCTCCAAGAAGGAGCTCCTGGGTCCGGGAGATCAATTCGACGCGCGATATGAGCGGGCGCGAGTGGAAATGGCGGTCGACCGCGCCTACCATCCGGCCGGCTTCGTCCGTCAGCTGCAGGCGATAACTGCGGCGCCGAGCCGGCTCTCGCGGCTTGCCGAGCTACGGGTCCCGACGCTCGTCGTGCACGGCGACGCCGATATCCTGGTCCCAGTCGAGAACGGAAGACTCGTGGCGGCCGCGATCCCCGGCGCGCGCCTCCTGGAGATCCCGGGTATGGGCCACGACGTCCCCCGACGCGTGTGGCCCCAGGTCGTCGACGCGATCGCCGATCTCGCCCGACAGTCCTCCGCCGCACGGCGGGCATAGCCCGTCCGGGAAGGGACTTTCTGAGTGTTGGCAGGGCTCAACCCGGCGATCGCCTTCCTCGCGGGCCTCGCATCTTTCGTGTCGCCGTGCGTGCTTCCGCTGGTCCCGGCCTACCTCGCCTACCTGGGTGCGCGGCGCGCCGGCGCGGATTCGATCGCGCTGGCGGGCGCGGGGTTCGTCGCCGGGCTCTCCCTGATCTTCATCCTCTTCTTCTATGTGTTCTCGTTCGCGGTGCAGCCGTTTCGCACGTTCGTCCCGGTCGTGGCCGGAGTCTTCGTCATCGTCATGGCGCTCCAGGTCGCGGGGTTGATCCGCATCCCCGTGCTGTCGGGCGAGTACCGCGTGATGAAGGTCGCGCCGCAGGGCGGGGGCGCCGCCGGCGGATTCCTGCTCGGCATGGGATTCGCCAGCGGATGGACGCCATGCATCGGCGTGACGCTGAGCGCGGTCCTCAGCTCGGCCGTGACGCTAGGCACGACGCCGCAGGGATTGAGCCTCATGATCGCCTACTGCCTGGGTCTCGGCGTCCCCTTCCTGGTGCTCGCGTTCGCCTTCGAAGGCGCTCGGCCGCTGATCGCTTTCGTCAACCAGCACCGCCGCGCGATCGACATCGCGTCCGCCGGCGTCCTGGTGGTGATGGGGGTTCTTCTGCTGACCGATCGCCTGAGCTGGCTGTCGGCAGGGCTCGTCCAGCTCGTCCCATCGTGGCCGTCACCCACTCTCTGAAACTTCTGTGATCAGGATCCAGGCGATGTAGATGTTCCACGCGAACATGAAGAACATCACGACCGCCAGTAGATAGAGGCCTCCGCCGACCCGGAACAGCAGGCTGACGCCGGCAACGTTGAAGAGCACGAGCCAGACGGTGCCGCCGACCATCTCTATTAGCCGGTGCGTCCACGTTGCCGCAATCGGGGGCACCTCCGGCCCGCGCGTCAGGGTCTGGCCGATCAGGAGCGCGACGAAGAGCAGCGCCGCTGCCTCGACCTCCGCGCCGAGCAACCACAGCGGCTGGCCGGGCAGAAGCGCGGCGCCTGACAGCAACAGCTGCGAGGTCAGCGACGTGAGCGTGCCGATCGCGCGGTTGCGATAGAAGTGGTTGGACATGATCGCCTTGGCGTGCAGAGACATCGCGACGAACAACAACCCGGTCAGCGCCGCGGCCGCGCCGCCGGTCATCACGAAGAAGTTCTGCCACGCGTTCGTTTCGTACGCCATCAGCCGCCGAGCTGGTTCAGCCAGGCGGTTTCCGCGCGCTTGAGCCTGGCGGCGAGCGAGTCGACCCGCTTCTGCGCTCGGGCGGCGCGCT
>DATKFA010000216.1:0-11066 GCA_035511715.1 Candidatus Acidiferrum sp.
CGACCCTGGACCAGCTCCTCGGCGGGCGAGACGCGATCAACCAGAGCCTTCAGAAGATCATCGACGAGCAGACTGAGCCGTGGGGCATCAAGGTCGCGGTCGTCGAGCTCAAGGACGTCGAGCTGCCGGTCGAGATGCGCCGCGCCATGGCCAAGCAGGCGGAGGCCGAGCGGGAGAAGCGGGCCAAGATCATCAACGCAGACGGGGAGTTCCAGGCGTCGCAGACCCTGGCCAACGCCGCCCAGGTGATCTCGTCGCAACAAGGCGCACTGCAGCTGAGGTTCCTCCAGACAATCGTCGAGATCGGCGCCGAGAAGAACACGACGATCATCCTGCCGCTGCCGATCGAGCTGATCCGGCCCCTGCTCGAGTTCGGGGGCAGCGTGGACGGCGCGTCCCGGTCTCCCCAACCCGACAAAGGCGCCAAGACCGGCTGACCGAGCACCTCCCGCTCGACGCCCTGTCGGCGTTCATAGAGCTCAGCCCACTTCCGCTCGTGATCGTCGCGAACGTGGCGGTCGGCAAATCCTGGGCGAACGTGGCGACGCCGATCCTGGCGGCCTACGCACCTGTCATCACCGTGCTCGTCGGCGGCCTCGACCTGTTCGCCTCGCAGTTCGGCACCGGGGTTCTGAGCAGCGACCTCAGCGCCCAGGCGCGCTTTGCGGTCGACGCCGGATTCGTGGTGACGGGCGCGGCGGCCGCGGGGTTTGTCTTCAAACCGATCCGTCGCGACATGGCCGGCTTCCTTCCGATCGACCCCGACAGCCCGGTCCACGCCCTGGCCCTGTCGCTGGCCCTGGTCTTCTTCGGCACCCAGGTCACGTTCATCGCGTTCACGGACGTCCTCGCGGCGGACCGGGCGGCGCCGCCGCTCGCCCTCTCCGACCTCTTCCTCAACGAAATACCTTTTCTCATCCTCGCCCTGGCCGGTGTCGGCCTTTTCATCCGCCGCAATGGGGCTGAGACGGAGAACCGTCTGGGACTGGTCGTGCCGCGCTGGTGGCATATCGCCCTGGCCCTCGCCGCGGCGGGAGCCTTCTTCGCCCTGGCCTCCGGGTCAGATGCGCTCAACCACGCATGGTCACCCGACGTCGCCCGCAAGGTGGACGCGACGACGCAGCACCTCTTCGGGCAGCTGAACGGCCCGGTAGGGATCGCCGCCGTCGCGCTGATCCCGGGAATCTGCGAGGAGTTCCTGTTCCGGGGCGCTCTGCAGCCGCGGATCGGCCTTGTCGCCACCGCGCTCCTCTTCACCGCGATCCACACCCAGTACGGCCTTTCCATGGACACCCTGGCGATCCTGCTGATCGCCGTCGGCCTCGGGCTCATCCGCAAGTACGCCAACACCACAGCTTCGTGTGCCTGCCACGTCAGCTACAACCTGTTGGCTGGCATCGGGATCGCGGGCGCCGCGGTTGGCCCGGCGATCGCGATCGAAGTCGTGCTCGTGGCGGCGACCGCGTACGGGCTCTGGTCGCGCCGGCAGAAAAGCGCACCTCCGGCGGGCCAGCCTTCTTAACAACATGGCTGGTCTTCCGCCCAGCCCGGACCTAGAATTCGCGCCAATGGCCCCAGATGTAGGATCCGCGGCTCAAACAAGGCCCAACATGTTGGCCACCACGGCACCTCCCGTGATGGCGGTGGTCAACCAGAAGGGCGGCGTGGGCAAGACGACAACAGCGATCAACCTCGGCGCGGCCTTCGCCGAGGCCGGGCACGCCACGCTGCTGATCGACCTCGATCCCCAGGCCAACTCCACCTCCGGACTGGGCTTCGACCCGGCGCGCGCGCGCCTGAACGTCTACCACCTCCTCACGGGCGAGGCGACCCTGGCGGAGGTCGTGCAGCCGACGAGCCAGACCGGTCTCGGCCTCATCCCTTCACACATAGACCTCGCCGGGGCCGAGATCGAGCTGGCCGCGGTCACCGAGCGCGAGTCGATGCTCCGCAAAGCGCTGGCGGAAGGCGCAGCGGGCGCGCAGGTCATCATCATCGACTGCCCACCCTCGCTCGGTCTGCTGACTTTGAATGCGCTCGTCGCCGCGGACAGCATGCTCATCCCGACCCAGTGCGAGTACTTCGCGCTCGAAGGCCTGCGACATCTCATGTACACGCACCAGCTAGTACGCTCGCGCCTCAATCCGAAGCTTGCGATCGCCGGCATCCTGATGACGCAATTCGACGCACGCACCACTCTGGCCTGGGACGTGCTGCACTCGGTGCGTCGGTCGCACCCGCATCACGTCCTCGAGACCACCATCCCGCGCAACGTCAGGTTGAGCGAAGCACCGAGCCACGGCAAGTCCGTGCTCGAGTACGACCCCACGTGTCGAGGCGCGGTCGCGTACCGCGCACTCGCAAAGGAGCTGATTGAGAGATGAATCAACCACGACTCCGTGGACTAGGACGCGGACTCGATGCGCTGATCCCGATGTCGAGAGAGGGCGAGGCGATGGTGCCGCAGATGATCGCGGTCGACCAGCTTCGCCCTTCGCGACAGCAGGTCAGGTCGCGCTTCGACGCCGAGCCGCTCGGCGAGCTGGCGGAGTCGATTCGCCTTCACGGCGTGCTGCAACCGTTGCTCGTGCGCAAGCTCGCGGACGGTTTCGAATTGATCGCAGGCGAGCGACGATGGCGGGCGGCGCGGCTCGCCGGTCTCGACGCGGTCCCCGCGGTGGTCCGGACCGACGCGGGCAGCGACGAGCAGCTGGTGCTCGGCCTCATCGAGAACCTGCAGCGCACCGACCTCGATCCGATCGAAGAGGCGCGCGGTCTGCGCCGGCTGATCGAAGAGTTCGGACTTACGCACGAAGACGTCGCGCGCCGGCTCGGTAAGCACCGCGTCTCGGTGACGCAGTCACTCCGTCTGCTCGGTGGTTGCGCGGCGGTGCAGTCGGCGGTCGCGTCGGGCGTCATCAGCGCGGGACACGCGCGCGCGCTGATTGCACTCGAGCCGCAGGCGGCGCAGGAACACGGGCTCAAGGTCGTCATCGCCAGGCATCTCTCGGTGCGCCAGACGGAGAACTGGGTCAGGACCTACCGACCGCGACGCCACCGCCGCGACCAGTCGATCGCTGAGCTGCGTGCCATCGCTGCCGACGTGGAATCGAGCCTCGGCCTTCCGATCAAGATCAGTGGAAGTCTCAATCGCGGCAAAGTGGAGCTTCGTTACTCGAGCCGTGAAGAGCTGGAACGGGTCTGCGCTAAGCTCGTCACCTGAGACGGATGGCGGCCCCAGACCAACACGCGGCCGGCGCCGCCTCAACAGAAAGCTCGGGCGTCTCGTCGCTTCTGCGTGAGGTCGCGGAAGTGGTCGTGCTCGCTGTCATCCTCTACATCGGCATCAGCTTCGCGGTCCAGGCGGTGCACGTCGAGGGCCTGTCGATGTTCGCCACCCTGGACGACAACGACTATCTGATCGCGAACAAGATCGACTACCGCTTGCACGCGCCGCAGCGTGGTGACATCGTCATCCTGCGGCCGCCGACGAACAACTCCACCGACTTCATCAAGCGGATCATCGCGCTGCCCGGCGAGAGGTTGCTGATTCGCGACGGCACCATCTACATCAACGGACACAAGCTCGATGAGCCCTACCTGCCGGAAGAGTGGACGATCGACGCCACCTGGAACGGCGGCGCCGAAGCCGTGATCCCGGCGAACGACTACTTCGTCATGGGTGACAACCGCAACCGGTCCCAGGACTCACGGTTCTTCGGTCCGATCAGTCGTGACCGGATCGACGGCAAGGCCTGGTTCCGAATCTGGCCGCTGGACAAGTTCGGCAGCATCTACGACCGGATGCCGGTGCTCGAATCCGGTTCGACTGTGGTTGGGGCAAGCGCGCCGAGCAGGTCGGCCGCCTAGAGGCACGGCCGAAGAACATCAAGGTCGGCTTATCGCGAGCTAGTTTTCGACCCGTTCGGCTGAAAACGCCTTAACGGGCATCACCAGCCCCGCCCCCGAGCCGGCATGACGCAATGCAAGGCCGGCGTTGGGCGGCGCGTAAGACCGTTGCAGTCCCGTCATACAGGCTGGCCAGCATGGCCTGCATGAAACCCTTGACATCGATCGGTTCGCTCGCAGCCGGACTTTTCCTGGCAGTGGCGTGCGGGAGCGCCGCGAGCCCAGCCAGCACGTCGCCGGCTTCCTCTCCCAGCGGGGAGCACATGATGCACCATGCGGCGGTGGACATCGCGAGCTCGAAGTACGGCCAGATCCTTGTCGACGGCCAGGGGAAAGCGCTGTACCTCTTTGCCGCCGACAAGACCACGACGCCGACCTGCTACGACGCGTGCGCGACGGTCTGGCCGCCGTTCCTGGCCGACAAAGGCGCCACAGTCGACGCGATGCATGCGGCCACGACGTCGCTGACGGGCACCACGACGCGCAAAGACGGATCTGTGCAGGTGACCTACAACGGCCACCCTCTCTACTACTACTCGGCCGACAAGAATCCCGGCGACGTCCTGTGCCAGGGCGCAGTCGACCACGACGGCGCGTGGTATGTCGTCGATCCGCAGGGGAACGCGATCACGAAGACCTAACCTCTGCGCGTGTGACCGAGCTGTATCGGAGATCGAGCCATACGGCAGCGGGATGCTGGACGTCGGGGGGGCAACCTCGTCTACCGGGAGGCGTGCGGTAACCCGTCCGCCGACCCGCGGTCGTAATCCACGCGGCTTGGTTGCCCCGAGCAAAAGGTGTCGAGGACTTGGCGACGGTGCGCGCGAATAAAAACACGCTGAGGAAGTTGTCGGCGGAGACGGGCCGCATGGGCGCCGAAGATCCGTCGAGGGCTTTTCGGCCGGGCCTCTAAGCGCCGATCGCCAGCCGAAAACCGCCGTCGCGGTTGAACGGGCCGATAACCGACATCTGAATCGGAGCGCGCAAAACCTCTTCCGCCACGCGCCGCACGTCGACGGCCGTAACCCCGTCGACCAGGGCCAGCTCCTGTTCGATCGTGTTGATCTCGCCGAGTAGCGACTCCTGGTACGTCAGCCAGAACGCAACGCCGTTGGTCGTCTCGAGCTCGAGGCGCAGGCGGCCTTTGGTGAACTCCTTGGCCCGCGCGAGCTCCTCGGGTGAAACCTCGGCGTCGGCGAGGCTGCGCAGCTCCGCCATCACGGCGTTCACCGCGTCCACGGCCTTCTTCGGATCCACGCCGATGTAGACGCCGAGATATCCGGTGTCGCGGTGCTTCTGGCTGAAGCTGTGGACGTCGTAGGCCAGGCCCAGCCGCTCGCGGATGTTGAGGAAGAGCCGCGAGCTCATGCCCTCACCGAGCACGGTGTTCAGAAGGTCGAATGCGTAACGGTCCGGATGCAGGTAGCTGAACGCGCGCGTCCCCAGGCAGATGTGCGCCTGCTCCGTGTTGCGGCGGCGAACCAGCACGTGGGGACCATCGAGCGCGCCAGGTGATGATGCGCTCGGCATGCCGTCGAGCTCCGGGCGCAACGAAAGGTTGCGCGCCACATCGGCGATGGTCGCGGAAACGTCGAGTGCACCGGCCGCGCCGATGACGAGATTCGGCAGGCGGTAGTGCGCGTCGGCGTACTCGAGAATGTCGTCGCGATCGATTCGCGACACGGACTCCTCGGTGCCCGCAATGTCGCGGCCCAGTGCATGACCGGGCCAGATCAGCTCCTCGAACAGGTTCTGGACGAGGTCTTGCGGCTGGTCCTGGTACATGCGCAGCTCTTCGAGGATCACCATGCGCTCGCGCTCGACGTCCGCGGGGTCGAGGCGAGAGTTGGTGACGAGGTCGAAGAGAACGTCCAGGCCGAGGCTGATGTGCTCTGACGGGACGCGCGCCCAGTAGGCGGTCAGCTCTTTGTCTGTCGACGCATTGATGAAACCGCCCACACCCTCGATCGCGTCAGCGATCTCTTTGGACGTGGGCCGGCGTGCGGTTCCCTTGAAGTAGAGGTGCTCGATGAAGTGGGAGACGCCGGCGAGGCGATCGTCCTCGAGTCGAGAACCACCCGCGAACATCAGGACCACGCTGGCGGACTGCCGCTCGGGCATCGCCTCGACGATCATCCGCGCTCCGCCCGGCAGACGATGAACTGGCGGAGAGAAGGACATGGGACGGTCAGTATAGGAACCGACCGGTTACGAAGAGCCGCCTTCGCGCAGGGCGCCCAGCGCCGCGTAAAGAGTCATCGCGACGAAGTCGGCGGGCATCCCGTCCGAGACCGCGTCCAGCGCCTCGCCCAGGTAGCGGCGGACGTTGGGCACGGCATCGACCTCGTCCAGCTCGAGGCAATCACGTATCGCCTCGGCGATCTCGGTCGGTGTCAGCTCCTCGTCACCGGCCTCGTCCGCGACCGAGTTGACCAGAGCGATCGCGCGGCGGATTTGCTCCGCGGCGCGCGTGGGAGAGCCGCCGTTAGTGGACGTCAGGCCTCGGCCGGCTTGCGCGGCCCGACGACGACCCGGCGGTCGGGCTCTTCGCCGATGCTCGAGCTCGTGACGTCCGGGTCACCCTCGAGCGCGAGGTGGATGGCACGCCGCTCGAACGGCTGCATCGCGTCCAGCGTGATCGCGTCGCCGGTCATCTTGACCTGGCGCGCCGCGCGCATCGCGATCTCGCGCACGGTGTGCTCCCGGCGCTGCCGGTACCGCTCCACGTCGACGATCACCCGCTCGCCCTCGGCGAGGTGCTTGCCGACCATGACATTGGTCACAGACTGAAGCGCGCGCAGGGTTTCGCCCCGCCAGCCGATCAACGCGCCGAGGTCGCGCCCGCTGATGTCGAGCGTGATGGGGTCGGATCCTGTCCGCACGCTCACCTGCGCGCGCACGCCCATGTGCTTGAGCAGGCCTTCGACCAGGGTCCTCGCAGTCTCGGCTTTGCCGTTGGCGGGTGTCACCCCCGCACCGATCGCGGGCGCCCCCTGGTCGACGACCGTCACCTCGACCACGGTCTCCTCGATCGTCTCGCTGAGGATCTTGACGTCGACGTTGCGGCGGCTCTCCTGTAGCTCGATCAGCGCCGCATCCACGGCCTCGTCCAGGGTCCGGCCGCGACCTTCAGCCGATTTCAATTCAAATCACTCCTTGGCTTGTTCTTTGCCTTCTTTTGCTTGTTCAGGGTCCTGTTCAGGCTCGGGCCGTTCGGGTTCGGGGCAGGTCCGTTCTTTCGGGCCGGACCGCCCGGCGGCAGCTTGTTCGGCAGTGCCTTGCTCGACGCGGCGCCCGACGGCGCGGTTCCCGGAAGCGGTCTGGCCCTGGACGGCCAGAGGTTTCCCCACCCGACCACGAAGCTCTGCTGAATGATACTTACGCAGTTCCCCACGAACCAGTACAGGCCCAGGCCGGCGGGGACGTTGAGGGCGAACCAGGCAATCATCAGCGGCGAGATGATCACCATCGTTCGCTGCATCTGCTGCGTCTGCAGCTCCTGGTCCGTCGGGTTTGGCGGCGCGGGCATCTGCAGCATCTTCGACTGGATGAAGGTCGTGATCCCCGCCAGCAGCGGGAACACGATGTAGGCGAGGACGGGGATGTACGGGACACCGGCGATCAGCAGGTGGTGCGATGGGTTCTCGTTCAGGTTCGGCACGAACAGGAAGTGCGCGATCACGTGGTTGCTGCGCGCAAAGCCCGTGAAGACGTAGTACAGCGCCGTCAGGATCGGCAGCTGGACGATCAGGGGCAGGCAGCCGACCAGACCGCCCAGCGGGTTGACCCCGTGCTCCTGGTACATCTTCATCATCTCGCTGTTCAGGCGCTGCGGGTCCTTTTTGTACTTCTTGCGCAGCTCCGCGACCTGGGGCGCGAGCTTGCGCTGCTCGACCATCGTCTTGCGCTGGGTCACGAGCTGGAACTGCTGCAGCGGCGAGAGCAGGACGCGAATGACGATCGTGAGAACGATGATCGCCACGCCGTAGGCGCCGATCGTGGCAATGACCGGTACTCCGACCAGATGGCTGTAGATGAACCCCAGCGCCGTCTGCAGAGTCGCGCCGAAGATCGCCCACCACGCGTCGTGGATGGGCGTGAAGAACGGTTTGAAGATGTCGAACGGCGACGAGCTCAGGAAAATGGTATTGGCCTCCTCTCAGGGCACCGGGTCATAGCCGCCGCGCGCAAACGGATGGCAGCGGGCGATGCGCGCCGCGCCCATCCAGGTTCCCCTCAGCCAGCCGTACCGCTCGATCGCCTCGTACGTGTAGTGCGAGCATGAAGGGTAGTAGCGGCAGGCGGGTGGCAGAATCTTCGAAAAAGAGAGCTGATATCCACGGATCAAGAGCAGCAGCAGCTTCGTCATGGCTTGATGTTCGACAGCCTGAGCGCTGCCTGTGAAGCCTCCGCCCTCAGGTCGGCGAACGACATCTCGAGCGCAGCCGGGCGGGCGATCAGGACCACGTCATATCGTATTCCCCGCCGACGCAGGGGCGAATCTTGGGCGAGCATCTCCGCCCGCGCCGCCTCGCGAAGGCGGCGCCGGGCCCGGTTTCGCTCCGGCGCGCCCTTGATGTAGCGGCTCACGGTCACGCCGATCCGGACCCGGCCCTCCCCGGCCTCCTCGGAATCGGTCGGAACTGCGAAGCCGACAAGGGCCCGGCCCTGGTGAAATCGCCGGCCGCTTATCGTGGCCGAAAAATCCGAGCGGCGTCGCAGCCGCAAACGGCGTTTCACGAAGAGAAAGCTGGCCTAGGCCAGCCGCTGGCGACCCTTGCGGCGGCGATTGCGGAGCACGCTGACCCCGCCTCGGGTGCTCATCCGGCGCAGGAAACCATGGACGCGCCGGCGGTACCTTTTCTTGGGTTGATAGGTCCGTTTGATCGCGCCAGTGTACCGGAGGCAGATCGCAGCATCGGTGATACCGGCCCTATCACTTCATCAGGCGCTGGCTGGCCTTGCGGTATCCACAGGCCAGTGTTATAGTCCCCGGCCGGAAGCCAAAGGCCTACCGCGTCAAACCACCGTTCCAGTACGAATTGCCGCACTCGGTTACAGCAAATCCTACAAGTAAGCAACACTTAGTCGCACAGCAGCGCTTCCATATTTCGGGAACGACCGGATAGGGGATTTCGGACGGGTCGGCGCCGCCAGCCTGTGGAAATCCACTCCGCTCTTTTCCACAGGCACCAAGGAGGCGGAGCTCATGCTCGAAGAGCTTCGGTTGAGTCCGCGGTCGCCGGGAGCGCGATCTTGGGGTCGCAACCCGGGCCAGCGCGCGGCCACCGACAGCGAGAAGGTTAAGCGCAGGTTGTCCACAGGATTTGCAGAAGGCTGCGCGGCGGAGTCCACAGGCCCCTGGAGCGGGCTCGGGGCAGCAAGGGAGGTGGCGGTTTGAACCAGGACCAGATCTGGTCACAGGTCCAGGAGGAGCTTCGCTTTCAGCTTGCCAAACGCACCTACGACATGTGGCTGAAGAACACATCGGTCGTCTCTGCCGACGGCGGGACGTTTCGGATCGGGGTCCCCAGCAAGCTGGCCAAAGACTGGCTCGAGGATCGTTTCTCGGGCCTGATCCAGGAAACCCTTCAGGCAGTCACCGGTTCTGAGGTCGACATCGATTTCGTCATCGCGCCGTCGGGCCACCGTCCCGCCCACACCCTTTTCGACGACGACGACCGCAGGTCCGAAAACGGACACGAGAATGGAAATGAGCCGGCCGGCGAGGTTGCTGGAGTCGCTCCGTCGGAGCTCAACGCTCGATTCCGGTTCTCATCATTCGTTGTCGGACACAACTCGCAGTTCGCGCACGCCGCTGCCAAGGCTGTCGCAGAAGCTCCAGGTGACAGCTACAACCCTCTGTTCCTTTATGGAGGAGTCGGACTCGGCAAGACACACCTGATGCACGCCATCGGTCACGAGGTGCACGATCGGTTCCCGCGCAAGCGCGTCGTGTATCTCACCTCGGAGCAGT
Source organism: Candidatus Acidiferrum sp. (assembly GCA_035511715.1). Lineage (GTDB taxonomy): Bacteria > Chloroflexota > Dormibacteria > Dormibacterales > Dormibacteraceae > 40CM-4-65-16. Next base: position 9,887 of record DATKFA010000216.1, read on the forward strand.
TCACCAACGAGGTGATCAGCTCCATCGCCACCGCCCGCATGGGGGAGTTCCGGCACAAGTACCGCACCGTCGACGTGCTCCTGATCGACGACGTGCAGTTCCTCGCGGGCAAAGACAGGACCAAAGAAGAGTTCTTCCACACGTTCAATGCCCTTCACGAGATCAACAAGCAGATTGTCATCTCCTCCGACCGTCCGCCGAAGGAGATCCCGACACTGGAAGACAGGCTGCGCTCGCGTTTCGAGTGGGGTCTCATCGCCGACATCCAGCCGCCTGACTTCGAGACCCGCCTCGCGATTCTTCACTCCAAGCTTGGAGATGGCGGAAGCCTGATCCCCGAGGAAGTGCTGAGCTTCATCGCCCACAAGGTCCAGCGCAACATCCGCGAGCTCGAGGGCGCCCTCACGCGCGTGCAGGCATTTGCTGCGGTGCATCAGCGTCAGGTCGACGAGGATGAGGCTGCGCGTCTTCTCTCCGACATCATCCCGGCCGGCACGCGCAAACCGATCAACGTCGAGAGGATCCAGGTGTTGGTCGCGGACTACTACAACGTCACGCTCGACGATATGAAGGGCAAGCGCCGGGACAAGCACATCGTGTTTCCGCGACAGGTCGCGATGTACCTGGTGCGCGAGGAGACGCCGTCGTCACTGCCCGCCATCGGCAAGGCTTTCGGCGGTCGCGACCACACGACTGCTCTTCACTCCATCGAGAAGATCGCCAACGAGCTGAAAGAGGACGAGCGCTTGCGTTACGAGGTGCAGGCGATTCGGGAGAAGCTGTACGTCCAGTGACCCTTTCAACAGGTTTTGAGAAATGGCTTGGGACGAGCTTCTGGCAAACCGCCTCCGCGGTTGTGCTCCCCCGCCAATCCACAGCCAGGTCCGGTCCTTACTACGATTCCCCAGAGGTTGTCCACGGATCATTTCGGTCTGTAAATGATCTCGACATCCACACCTTGCACAGCGCTTACTGTTATCGGTTACGAATGAGTTCAATCAAGAGGATCACTTTTAACGGGGGACAACTTTCGTGAATGCCAAGCTGATGACTTCACAGATGAAAGTCACTTGTAGACCGGCTGTCCTTGGTCAGGCGCTGCAGGTCGTGTCGCGAGCGATCTCGAGCCGCACGACGCTGCCAATCCTCAACAACATCCTCATCGAAACGACGTCGGAAG
>DATKFA010000217.1:0-9618 GCA_035511715.1 Candidatus Acidiferrum sp.
GTCACGTGTCCGCCATGCGCGACGACCACGGCGTTGACGATCGACAGTCCAAGGCCGGCGCCGCCGGAGTCTCGGCTCCGGCTCGGGTCGGCGCGATAGAACGGTTCGAAGATCCGCTCCAGCTGGTCGGGCTGGAGTCCCGGTCCGTGGTCGCTGACCGACATCCGCGCGACGCTGTCCTCGGTCGTCACCGCGACCTCGATCGGCGTCGCCGGCGGCGTATGCACGAGGGCGTTGCGCATCAGGTTGCCGACCACCTGGCGCAGGCGCGTGTCGTCACCCGTGACGACGATCGGCTCGTCCGCGTTCAACTTGATGTCGCGCTGAGGCGCGACCGCCCTGGCGTCATCTACAGCGTCGCGCGCAATCGCCTGCAGGTTCACGGGTTTCGTCTCGAGAGGGCGTCCCTGGTCGAGACGCGCGATGAGGAGCATGTCGTCGACCAAGGTCGACATGCGCACCGACTCTTCCTCGATCCGCCGCCTGGCCAGGTCGGCGTCGGCGGCTGATCCCGCGGCGCCGCGGCGCAGCATCTCCGAGTAGCCCCGGATCGATGTGAGTGGAGTGCGCAGCTCGTGCGACGCGTCCGCGATGAAGCGCCGCAGGCGCTGCTCCGAGGCCTTGCTCTGCCCGAACGCAGCCTCGATCTGGCTCAGCATGGCGTTGAGCGCGAGACCGAGGCGGCCGATCTCCGTCCTCTCTGTGGCGGGCTCAACGCGCCGGGTGAGGTCGCCGGCCGCGATCTGACCGGCGGTCGCTCCCATCCTCCGAAGCGGTCGAAGGCCAATCTCGATCAGCAGGAACGCGAGGAGCGCCGTGCCGATGACGGCGACGGCGCTGATCAGCACCTCGTTTATCAGCAAGCCCCGGAGCGTCGCCAGCACATTGGTCAACGGAATGGCAAGCACGACGATCTGGCCGCCAAAGCGACCCTCTGGCCAATCGGTGAGACGGAACGACGTAACGCCGTCTGAACCCGAAACGGTGATCGGCTCCGCGGGTGTGTCCAGGGAGCCGCTGGGCAGAGGCTTGGGGAGGACAGGCGTGACCACCGAAGTGTTCGAGGTCAGGAACCCTACGAACTTCTCTCGCGCGACAGAGCCGTCTGCATTCAGCAGCTCGGCCACCGTGCCGACTGGGAACGCGGTCCTCTGAACCGGCGCGGGTCCGACGGCTCCGAGCGCGTCCGCGGCTTCGTTGACCCCGCCGCGCAGCTGATTGTCGACCTGTCCGATCAAGAAATTCTGGGTGGATAGATAGGTCGCGATGTTCGCAACAAGAAGCGCGAGAACTACCAGCGATATGACCTCGATCAGCAGCCGCCCCCGGAGCGACAGGGTCATTTTCGTGGCGTTCGGAGAACGTACCCCACGCCGCGCACCGTCTGGATCAGCGCCGGGTCGTGCTTGTCGACCTTGCGCCGCAGGTAGCTGATGTAGGTCTCGAGCACACTCGCGTCGCCGCCGAAGTCGTAGTGCCAAACGTGGTCGAGGATCTGGATGCGCGTCAGCACCCGACCCGCGTTGATCAGCAGGTAGCGCAGCAGCCGGTATTCCGTGTTGGTGAGGTCCACGACGCGCCCATGGCGGCGAACCTCGTGCGCCTCGTCGTCGAGCTCGAGGTCGGCCAGGCTGAGCTTGCCCGTCTCCGTGTCGTTTCCGTGGCGCCGAAGCACGACCCGCACGCGCGCCATCAGCTCTTCGATGCTGAAGGGCTTGGTCACGTAGTCGTCGCCGCCGATCGTCAGGCCGTGGACCTTGTCCTCGGTCGCGTCCTTCGCGGTGAGAAAGATGATCGGAACCTTGGTGCCGGCCGAGTTGAGGCGCTTAAGGACCTCGAGGCCGTCGATGTCCGGCAGCATCACGTCGAGGATGACGAGGGACGGGGAGAACTGCGTGACCGCGGTCAAAGCGCCCCGACCTGTCGCCGCGGTCTTCACCGTGAAGCCCTCGTACCGGAGCGCCATGGACACCAGCTCGGTGATGTTCGGCTCGTCATCGACGACCAGCACGCGGGCGCCGCTGCCGTTGTTCACGGGAGCAACTTTGATCGAGATTCCTGGGAGATTGCTCAGAAAATGTTAGGGAGCAGCTTCGAATCGCCTGGTTTAAATCCCCACGAACTCAGAGGCTTCGCCTGGAGTTCGCGGGGACCCCTACAGAGGGCCACCGGCTCGTGCGCTCGAGGCGGCCGTCCTGATCGACCAGCCGGGCGGCCAGCCCTCGGCGCTCGAGCCAAGCGAGGGCCCGGTGGCCTTTCACGATCGCGGCGGTCGAGGCGATGTTGGCGTCCACGCAGGTCGCGGCAGCGACGGTGGCCGTGCGCCATGGGCCGTCGACGGGAAGCCCCGTCGCGGGATCGATGATGTGGTGCAGCGACACCCCGCCGCGAGTCCAGCGACGCACGGTCGTGCTCGAGGTCGCGATGCCTCCATCGTTGATGGTGACCGTCTCCTCGCGCGAGTCGACGGGGGCGCCGCTGTCCTCGCTGACCTGCACCGGCCAACCGCCCGCGGGTGCAGCGCCCGCGACGGCGATGTCGCCGCCCAGGCTCACCAGGACCCCGCCACCCGCGATGGCTTCCGCCGCCGCCCTCACGGCGAGGTCGGCAGCGAGGGCCTTGGCCGTAGCGCCGAGATCAATCTCGACGCCGCGCGGGATCCAGACCCGCCGCGTCGCGGCCTCGAAGCGAATCGCGCGCCACCCCGGGACTTGCGTCGCGCGGACGCGCAGCGGACCGCCATCCTTGATCACCTGGGCGAAATCGGCTTCGTAGCCGGCGAGCTTGACCGCCGTGCCGACTGTCGGATCGACCGCGCCTTCGGTGAGCCGTGCCCCTCGCAGGCCGGCCGCGATTGCCTGGCCGAGCAGTGTGCTGACCGCGACCTCCTTTTCGGGCGCAGCGTTCAGGCGGCTCAGCTCGCTGTCCGGGCGAAAGCGGCTCGCCGCCGCGTCGATTGCCTCGATCACCTCGTCGACGGCCGCCTTCGCCGCACGCAGCGACCGAGGATCGGTGACCACCAGCCGAAGCGAACCGCCGAGCGCCTGGTCGTCGGCGATGCCGAGCACGCTCGTTGTCACTTTTCCGGGACGGATCGGCGGAGCGCGATCGCGAGCACCGGGCAGTCGTCGACGGCACGCTGAGCCAGCGGCAGGAGGTGGTCGGGGACCGGTCCTGACGTGAGGATCGGGTAGCCCCAGTCGTCGAGCCGGATCAGCTCCGGCAGCAGCTCGGCGCACAGGCCCCGCCCGTCGCATTTGATGCGGTCGATCACGAGCTGGTGCTCCTTGCTCACGCGCTCAACCTGACCTGCTCCGATTTCGCGTGAGGGCGGTGCGAGGCGAACTCGTCGCCGAACACCTGCAGGGCTGACGACAGAAACATCACAGCGCCGTCGGGGTGCTTGCACGCGCCTCGACCCCGGACCTCGGCCGACCAGCGCTGCATCCGCTTGAGGACCTCAGGGTTTGATCCCTGGCCGGCGATCCGTGTGCAGGCGTCGGCGAGGGCGCGGAGCCCGAAGAAGCATGGACCGCACTGGGCCGAGCTTTCGGCCGCGAGGTACCGCATGATGGCCGCGACCTCGCAAACCGCGCAGCGGCTCGAGGGAAGCACGCCGATGACACCGCAGCCCAGGCGCGAAGCGGAGGGATCCAGGCGCACACCCCACGCCTCGTGGGGGTCCATCCAGCTGCCGAAGTAGCCGCCGACGAGGACCGCGCGGGCCGGCTCGGTGAGGCCGCCCGATTGGTTGATGGCCTGGGTGATGGTCGTGCGCGAATCGACCTCGAACACACCCGGTCGCGTCACGCCTCCAACGAGCGTGATCAGGACGCGGTTCGGTGCCTCGCCGGTCCGGGCCAGAATGGCGACGTGCGCGAGGGTCTCGACATTCTGCACGAGGGTCGGGGCGCCCTCGACGCCTCGCTCGAACGGGTAGGGAGGAATGTTGACCGGCGTCGCGACGCCGTCGTTGAGGAAATGGATGACCGCCGCCTCGGCTCCGGCGACATATCGTGCCGGCGCCGCGGCGTAGGTGACGATGTTGCGCTCGGGCTCGGATCGCTGGGCCAACGCGCGGAGCATCGAGTCTCGCGCGGCGGAGTGGCGCTCGCCGATGTAGAGGATCACGCGCCTGGCGCGGAGCACCCGCGCCGCGATGAATGCGCCGTCAAGCACGAGGTGTGGTCGCGTGGTCATCAGGAGGCGATCCTTCTTGCTCTGCGGCTCGCCCTCGGCGCCGTTGACGACGACCACTGCGCGACGGTGTGACCTCTCCTCGACCGCTCGCCACTTGGTGGCGACGGGAAAGCTGGCGCCGCCGCGTCCGACCAGCCGCGCGCGCTCGATCGCGTCGATCAACCCGCGATCGACGCGGGGCAGCGGCGCCAGGATGTCGGGTTGGTCGAGCAGGCGGGTCATCGCGCTTCTCTGCGGTCGACGGCGGACCGGAACTCGCCCCGGGCCGGTGCAAGTGGATCGGTCGAGCCGGCGTTCAGCCGCAGCGCGACGGCCATTCCAACGGCGGCGACGCACGCTGCCGTGATCGCCAGCATCCACACCGACCACGTGTCCGTCCCGGTGCCGAGCCCGTGCACCACGCCGACCGGCCACGCCGCGTAGGTCAGCCAGTGGACCGCCCGCCACACGCGATGGCCCAACATCCCGCGCACAAGGCTGGTGACGACGATCGCGACCAGCAGCTCGAAAGAGATCACGCCCAATCCGAGCCACAAAGTCCGATAGCTAGACGAAAAGGGGATGAGTGCCGCGGCCCAGCCCAGGTTGGTGAACGGGTCGACGACCGCCGTGACGATGTGCAGCGCAAGGAAGACCAGCGTCATCAGCGCGAGGTTCCGGTGCAGCCCGGTGGTGAGAAAACGCGGCCAGCTATCGCTCTGGACTCGTAGCGCAGAGAGGACGCCGAGCACGACGACCGAGCTGAGCAGGATCAGCGTCACGGCGCCGGCACCTCGCATCGTGTACCAGAGGATGCTGTTGGTCACGGCTCAGCGCGAGCCGCCGCTCACCGCCACTCCGCTGCTCGACGAGGAGCTGACGCCGCTGTTGGACTGAATCGTGTTCGACGCGCTCGACGAATCCGACGAGTCGGAAGTCGACGTGCTGGACGAGTCGCTGGTGCTGCTGGTCGAGCTCGAGGCGTTGGAAGTCGAGGCCGAGGTGCCGGGGATGGTCGCGGCGCTGACCGTGGCGAAGACGCCAACGCCCGCCACCGCCGCGACCGACACGCCAACCGTGATGCGCTCGAGGAGGCGGAGGGCCCGGTCGCGGGACCGGGCTCGGGCTCGCGTCGCGTTCGTTGTTTCCATGCCCGACAGGTTGCCGTACTCCGCCGAGGCGAACCTAAGATCCGGCTGTGAGGTTCCTGAGAGGCGTTCGGAGGGCGGTGGGTACACTCTGCTTGAGTTCAACGGAGTTCGGCGACGTTGGTCACGGCGACTTGTGCCCCCGTACCTCAGCGGCGCAGGGCGCGCGCAGGGCGCACTGAATCAGAATTCAATCGAGCCTGCCCCCGTAGCTCAGTGGATAGAGCAGGACGGTCCTAACGTCAAGGCCGGGGGTTCGATTCCCTCCGGGGGCGCTTTTTGATGAGCTGCAGATGCAAGATTTCCTGCTGACGGAAGACGAGCTGCGAGCTCGGGGCGGACTGAAGTGGCGGAAGTATCCACCCGACGTCCTGCCCGCCTTCGTGGCAGATCTCGACTTCAAGGTCGCGCCCGCTGTCCAGTCCGCATTCGCAAGGTTTGTCGACCACCAGGACTACGTGTACGGGATGCCGGCTGACCTCGAGGATCTCTACGCCGCGTTCGCACAGTGGATGAGCAGGCGGCACGGGTGGAGGCCTGACCCCGCATTGACGACCGCGACTGCCGATGTCGTTCAGGGTGTCGCCGCCTCGCTCGTCGCCTACTCCGCGCCGGGCGACGGCGTCATCGTCCAGACGCCTGCCTATCCGCCGTTCTTGCGCGTCGTCGACGGCACCGCTCGTCGCCTCGTCGAGAACCCGCTTGACCTCGGCGACCGGTTCACCCTCGATCTCGACGGCTTGCAGAAGGCTGCGTCGCACGCACGTGTGATCCTTCTATGCAGCCCACACAACCCGACCGGCCGCGTCTTCGAAAAAGACGAGCTGCGACAGATCGCCGCCATCGCCGAGGAGCATGACCTGACGATCGTCTCCGACGAGATCCACGCGGACATCACCTACGGCACCGCCCAGCACATCCCGATGGAAACGCTCGCCGCCGAACGCACCGTCACGCTCACGTCGGCGACGAAGAGCTTCAACATCCCTGGAGCACGCGCCGCACTGGTCCATTTCGGCAGCCCCGCGCTGAAGGAACGATTCGACAAGGTGTTTCCGGAGCACCTTCTTGGCAGGCCGAGTCGGTTCGGCGTCGATGCGACCATCGCGGCCTGGAGTGATTCCGAACAGTGGTTCGGCGACGTGATGCAGTACCTGGCCCGCAATCGCGCGTTCGTGGCGGAGTGGGCTGCGTCGCGTCAAGGGATCGGTCACGTCCCGCCCGAGGCGACCTTTCTCGCGTGGCTCGATTGTCGCCAGCTCGGCCTACCAGGCTCTCCCTACGACTTCTTTCTCGAGTCGGCGAAGGTCGCGCTGGGCGACGGCCGCGACTTCGGCGGGCCGGGAATCGGTCACGTGCGGCTCAACTTCGGAACATCGCAGGAGATCCTCAGCGAGATTCTTGCGCGTATGTCGCACGCGCTCGACGAGGTCTAGCCCGGCCAGCTCGTCCCAGGCACCGGGAGGTACGGCATCGGGTCGACGACCTGGTCGTTGACCCGCAGCTCGAAGTGGACGTGCGGGCCGGTCGACAAGCCGGTCGATCCCTCCAGCCCGATCACCTGACCGCGCGCGACGACGTCACCGACTTTGGCATTGGCCTGGAGCAGGTGCGCGTACAGGGTGGCGATCCCACCGCCGTGAGCGATCACCACGAAGTTGCCGTAGCCGAAGTTGCCGTGGCCGACGGCCACTACGAGGCCGTCCGCCGCGGCCATCACCGGTGTTCCCAGCGGAGCGGAGATGTCGACCCCCGTGTGGAAGTGCTTGTACGGCCCGTAGGGCGGCTCGAGCAGCACGGAAGTCGGACCGAACGGCTGCGTGATCGCGAACGACGACATCGGCCAGGAAAGCGCGAGCCCCTGGATCGCCCTGCCGACGGGCAGTTTCTGGTTGACCATCGCCAGCCCGACGCCGACCTGCGCCTGCGCCCACGCGGTCTGGTACGAGCGCTGGACCAGATCCTGCATCTGCGACTCGAGCAGCTGCGCCAGGTCGTTCGTGACGCTGGGCGGCTGGTTGGTGAGCTGGTCCTTTGCGTCCTGGAGCTGCGAGAGCAGGTCACCGAGCTCGCTGCTGACGTCGGTCTGCTCGCCCATCACCTCGTGCAGCGCGCTCAGGTTCGCGTTCAACAGGTCGAGCGTGGCGTTCTCGCGGTCGAGGTCGTTCTGGCGCGCCTGCAGGTCCGCCTGCAGCTTCGCCAGGTCCGCCTCGAGCTTCGTCTGGAGGGTATGCGCGCGCTGGCCGGCGACGATCGCGTCGGCCGTGGCGAGAAGCGCTTCGTGAAGGTTGCTCGACCTGGCGATCAACAGCCAGAACGAGTCCGGCTGCCTGTAGATGGCGCGCGACATGGCGGCGAGCTGCTGCTTCTCGACCTCGATCCTCGCCTCGGTGTCGGATATCTGCTGGTCGAGCGCTGCGATCTGATCTTCGAGGTTCGATATGACCTGCTCTTCCTGCACGACCTGGTCGTTGAGGGCCTGCTCAGTACCGGAGAACTGGTCGAGGGTCGCCGCGACCCGCTGCTCCGTGGCCAGCGCCGTGGCGATGTCCCCGCCGAGCCTCGACTCGAGCTGGGTGTAAGCGGCCTGGTTCGGATCGACCGGCGGGTTCGAGCAGGAGGTACGAGCGTCCGACGCCGCGCCTGCAGTGGGGCAGGGCGAGGGCGACGGGCTCGAGTCCGCCAGACCGTTCGATGCCGAGAGCGCCATCAGCGCGCCGAGTACGCCGGCCGCTGCCAGCGCCCGTCTCACGCTCGCGCTCGCCGAAAACCGAACAGCGCGGTCCCCGCCCCGAGGAGGAGGCCCGCGGTGATGACTGCCGCCAGCACGTACTGGACCGCAGTGGCGTTGACGCCAGGGAGGACCTGGACATAGATGGCGTTTTCGAAGCGAACCGCGACCAGATAGGCCGCGCCGACCACGGCGGCCGCAAGCGCACCGGCGACGGCGCCGGTCATGAGTCCCTCCACGACGAACGGCCCTCGCATCATCCAGCCGCGCGCGCCCAGCAGCCGCGTGACCGCGACCTCCTGCCGCCGCGACGCCGCGATTCCGCGCATCGAGTTCGCCACCACCGCGTAGGCGACGATCGCGAACAACAGCAGGATTCCGGCAGCGACGCCGCCGGCGATGTAGGCGAAGCGTCGAAGGCGCGAGTACGTGTCGGGGTCATAAGAGGTTGGGTAAGACTTGTCGACCGCCGGGCTGCCCTTGACCGAGCCGGCCACTGCCGCGACCTGGGTGACCAGCTTCACCCGCACGTCGAGGCTCGCCGGGAACGGGTTCGTGTCGCTCAACGACGCCAGGTTGTCGAGGCCAGGCCGGCGGCTTGCCTCGGCGAGCGCCTGCTCGGGCGAGACACTCGTTACCGACGCGACGCGCGGGTCTGCGACAAGCTTTGCCTTGAGAGCCGCGATGTCGTCCGGCGACGCGTTGGATGCGAGATACACCCGCACGATCGAGGCCTGGCTCGCCTGATCCGCGATCGCGCCCTTGATCGCGATGCCGACCATCGCAAGCGTTCCGCACAGGACCAGCAGGAGCGCGATCGTGCCGATGGCAGGGCCGGTCGCACGCACGTCGCGGCTCCAGCTGCGCAGGCCGCTCAGCACGACCAGCCGGTAGGCGTTGGCCGTGTATGCGATGGACCGGCGCCATACGGGCAGTCGTGGGACCTTAGGCCCCCTGTGCAGGCGATCCCGCGCCGGGATGACCAGCCGCAGAAGCGCCGGCCAGCCTGTGGCGGCGCCGGCGTGGCCGTTGCCGTTGCCATTCCCGAATCCGTTGGAATGCCCGTTGCCGTTGGAATGACCATTGGCCCCCGCGTTGGCGTGGCCATTGCCGTTCATGGCGCTGCGCCTGGCGCCGTTGCTCATGACCCTCGCGCTGGGAAGGCGCAGGATCCGCGTCGCGGGGAGGGTGTGACGGTGGGAGGCGACGATGACCGTCGTGCCCGCTTTGGCCGCGTCTTCCAGAAGCTGCGTGACGATCGCGGCGTTGTCTTCGTCAAGGCCGGCCAGCGGCTCGTCCGCGAGCAGAACCCTTGGCCTGGTCGCGAGCGCTCGAGCAATCGCAACCCGCTGGCGCTCGCCGGCCGACAGCTGGTGCGGATATGCCTTTCTGCGGTCCCCGAGATTCACCGACTCGAGTGCGGCCTGGGCCCTCTGCTTGATCGTTCGGTTGGGCACCGCGGGATCGCGGAGTTGAAGGGCGAGGACGATGTTCTCGAAGGCGTTGAGGCGGGGCAGGAGTCTCTGCTCCTGGTAGACGAACGCAACGTCACGGCGCAAC
>DATKFA010000218.1:0-12970 GCA_035511715.1 Candidatus Acidiferrum sp.
GCGAGGCACGCGCCGATAGGCACTCCGCCGCCAAGTCCCTTGGCGAGCGTCATGACGTCGGGCGTGATGGCCGCGTGCTGGTGGGCGAACCAACGGCCTGTTCGGCCGAGCCCGGTCTGCACCTCGTCGAGGACCAGCAGCAGATTTTTCCTGTCGCACCATTCGCGCACGTGCTGGAGATAGCCCGGCGCGGCGGGAATCACGCCGATCTCGCCCATGACCGGCTCGAGCATCACGGCCACGGTCTTGTCCGTGGTCGCGGCTTCGATCGCGCCGGCATCGTTGTAGGGCACGTGGACGAAACCGGCGGGCAGCGGTTGGAAAGGATCGGAGTACTTGTGCTGTCCGCCCGCGGTCACCGTCGCGAGGGTCCGACCGTGAAAAGAGCCGGTCGTGGTGATGATCTCAAAGGCGCCGTCGCGGTTTTTCGCGCCCCACTTGCGCGCGAGCTTGATGGCGGCCTCGTTGGCTTCCGCACCCGAGTTGCAGAAGAACACGCGTGAGGGAAACGAAAGCTCGACCAGGCGCCTGGCCAGCTCGACCTGCGGCTGCGTGAAGTAGAGGTTCGAGGTGTGGATGAGCTGGCCCGCCTGCCGGCTCAGGGTCGCGACGACGTCCGGGTGCGAGTGGCCGAGCAGGTTGACGGCGATGCCGGCGACCAGATCGAGGTACTCGCGGCCGGCCTCGTCGTACACCAGGCATCCCCGCCCGCGGACGAACGTGACCGGCAGCCGGCGCCCGGTCTGCATGAGGTACCGGTCGGCGAGCTCCGGCGTCGAATGCGTGACCTGCGTCACGGCGTGACCATCGTCCCGATGCCGGCTTCTGTGAACAGCTCCAGCAGAAGCGCGTGCTTCGTCCGTCCGTCGACGATGTGCGCGAGCGGCACGCCGTCGAGCGCGCGGAGGCACGCCTCGAGCTTGGGGATCATGCCACCCGTCACCTCTCCCCTGGCGATGCGGCTGCGTGCGTCGTCTCTGGACAGCACCGGAACCACCTCGCCGTCCGCGCCTTGAACGCCGGGCACGTCGGTGAGCAGGATCACCTTCGCGGCCTTGAGCGCGACCGCGATCTCGGCGGCGACGGTGTCGGCGTTGATGTTGTACGCGTGGCCGTCGTAGCCGAGGCCGATCGACGCGATGACCGGTATGTACCCACGCGTCAGCAGCGCGGTGATCGGCTCCTTGTTGACCTGGGTGACGCGGCCGACGAAACCCATAGCCTCATCGAGGGCCTCAGCGATGATGGTCGGACCGTCCTCCCCGCTCATCCCCACCGCCTGACCACCGAGCCGGTGAATCGCCGCGACCAGGTCGGGGCTGACCTTCCCGGTCAGCACCATCTTCACGACCTCCATCGTCTTGTCGTCTGTGACGCGCAGGCCGTTCTTGAACTCTGACTTCAAACCCAGCCGCTCGCTCATGGCGGTGATCTCGGGTCCGCCCCCGTGCACGAGCACCGGCTGCATACCGACGTAGCGGAGCAGGACTATGTCGAGCAGCGTCTCGTCGCGGGCATGGTCGATCGCGTTGCCGCCGACCTTGATGACCACGGTCTGGCCGTGGAATCGCTTGATGTACGGCAGCGCCTCGACCAGGACTTTCGCGCGCTCGTCGACCGTCAGCGTCATGTCGTGTAGTCGGCGTTGATCCGCACGTACTCCTCCGATAGGTCGCAGCCCCACGCCTCCGCGTTTCCGTCGCCGAGCCCAAGCGTGGCCACGATCTCAATTTCCGGTTGCTCAAATGCCTTGCGCACGGCGGCCAGGTCGACGTCGACGCCGGCGCCGCGCTCGAACACGACGAGGCCGCCGATGGTCAGGTGGAGGCGGTCCAGCGCGAGCTCGGCCCCACTGTAGCCGAGGGCGCAGACGATCCGGCCCCAGTTGGGATCGCCCCCGTGCACGGCGGTCTTGACGAGGCTGGACGAGGCGACGGTGCGCGCCGCCGTGCGGGCGTCATCGTCCGACGCGGCGTCGAGCACCCGGACCGTGACGAGCTTTGTCGCCCCCTCGCCGTCTCGGGCGATCGACCGGGCGAGCTCCCTGGACACGGCTTCGATGGCCTCTCGCAGATCGTCGGCCTCGGAGCTGCCGCTGCGAATCGGCTCATTTCCCGCGGCACCGTTGGCCAGGATGAGAAAGCTGTCGTTGGTCGAGCTGTCGCCGTCGACCGTCACCTGGTTGAAGCTGCGGTCCGCGATGGATCGGACGAGCAGCCCGACGAGTCCCGGTTCCACGGCGGCGTCGGTCGTGACGTAGGCGAGCATGGTCGCCATGTTGGGGTGGATCATCCCCGACCCCTTGCACATGCCGCCGACCCGGACGCCGACACCGCCCACGATGAGCTCCGCCTGCGCGGTCTTGGGCACGGTGTCGGTGGTCATGATGGCGCGGGCGGCGGCCTCTCCCGAATCGGGGCTCAGCTTGCCGCACGCCTCGCCGATGCCCGACTTGATCGCGTCCATCGGCAGATAGCGGCCGATGACGCCCGTCGAGCTCACCAGCACCTGGTCGGGGTCGAGGTCGAGCCGGTCGGCCGACAGCTTCGCCATCAGGAGCGCGTCCCGAAATCCCTGGGCGCCGGTGCAAGCGTTGGCGTTGCCCGAGTTGATGGTCAGGGCCTGCACGCGATTGCGCTGCAGGTGCAGCTGATCGATCACCACCGACGCCGACTTCACCTTGTTGGTCGTGAACACCCCGCCCGTGTCGCACGGGTACGCGGAGTGGATGACGCAGAGGTCGTCCCTCTGGTCGCGAGGGATGGCCGACGCGCCGGCGGTGAACGCCTTGATCCCGCACGCCGCCGTGCCGGCCCGAAATCCCCGGGCGAAGGTCACGGCCACTGCACCGGACCCTCGAGCGCCGCCGTCCGCTCGAATCCAAACGCGATGTTGAAGCACTCGACGCCCTGGCCCGATGCACCCTTCACCAGGTTGTCGAGCGCGCCGGTGACGATCGCCTTGCGGCCCTGCGCCGCGACGTTGATGAGGCAGAGGTTGGAGTGGGTCGCGAGCTTGGTCGCCGGCGTGTTGTCGACCACCTTCGTGAATGGCTGGCCGTCATAGAACTCTCGGTAGGCGTGGTCCAGCTCAACCAGCGAGCCCACGAGGTCGAAATAGCAGGTCACGAGGATCCCCCGCGTCATGGGCGCGAGGTGCGGCACGAACGTCACCCGGACGTCCGCGGCCAGCTCCTGGGTGATCTCGGCCACGTGCCGGTGCCCGTCGATCGCGTAGGCGTGAAGCGACTCGTTGGCCTCGCTGAATTGGACGCCCAGCCCAGGTGACCGCCCGGCGCCGCTGACCCCCGACTTGGCGTCGATCACGATGTCAGAGCCGACCAGCCCAGACGAGACCGCCGGGGCGAGGGCGAGGATCGATGCGGTGGAGTAGCAGCCCGGCACCGCCACGAGCTCGGCGTCTCCCAGCTCCGCGGCGTGCAGCTCGGGCAGTCCAAAAACCGCTTTCTCGAGCAGAGCCGGGGCCGGGTGGGGCTGGCGGTACCACCTCGGATACTGCGCCGCATCGCGCAGCCGGAAATCGGCGCTCATGTCGATCACGCGGATCCCCGCCGCGAGCCACGACTCGACCTTCGCCGCGCCGACGTTGTGCGGCAGACAGCTGAATATGACCTCGACGCCGTCGGGCGCGGGATCGGCGATGAACTCGCCCTTCAGCTCGAGGAGGGGAAAGACCTCGCCGTAAGGCTTACCGGCGTACGAGCGCGAGGTGAGCTGCGCCAGCTCCACGTTGGGATGGCGCGCAAGCAGGTGGACGGCCGTCATCCCGGCGTAGCCGTTGGCCCCGGCGACGGCGGCGCGGACTCTTTTGGTCAAGAACGCATGAGTATACAGCCATCTGCATAAACATGCGGCCCCTGCCCTCCGGCGCTTCGCGCCACCTCCCCATAAATGGGGAGGACTACAACCGGTCTGCTGGGTTGAAGAAGCACGACTCCGCGCCCGTGTGGCACGCGGGGCCGGCCGGATTCACACGCAGCAGCACCGCATCGAGGTCGCAGTCCAGGCGGACCTCGACAACGTCCATGGTATTGCCGGACGTCGCCCCCTTCTCCCACAGGCCTCTCTCGCGCGAGTGGAACCACGCGCGGCCGGTCTCGCGAGTCTTCCGCCACGATTCCTCGTCCATATAGGCGAGCATCAGCACCTTGCCCGTCTCGGCGTTCTGGACGACAGCGGGCACCAGGCCCTTCGAAAAATCTGGACTCACTCCCTTACCTCCAGGCCCATTGCCGCCAGGTCACGCTTCACGCCGGATACCGAAAGCTCACCGAAATGAAAGACAGACGCGGCCAGCGCCGCGTCGGCGCCGCCGGTGCTCAGGGCTTCGTACATGTGCCGCGCGGAGCCGGCACCACCGGAGGCGATCACCGGCAGCCGCACGGCAGAGCTGACGGCGCGCAGCAGCTCGAGGTCGTAGCCCTCGTGCGTGCCGTCGAAGTCCATCGAGGTCAAAAGGATCTCCCCCGCGCCCAACCGCTCGCCCTCGCTCGCCCACTCGACGGTGTCACGCCCGGTTGCCCGCCGCCCTCCGTGGCTGAAGACCTCCCACCCCGCTGCTCCGCGACGCCTGCGCGCGTCGATCGCCAGCACCACGCACTGCGAGCCAAAGACCTCGGCGCAGCGTGTGATGAGCGCGGGATCCCCCAACGCCGCCGTGTTGACCGACACCTTGTCCGCGCCGTGGGTGAGCAGCTCAGCCATGTCCTGCACGCTCCGGACGCCGCCGCCGACGGCGAGGGGGATGAAGACCTGGTCCGCGGTCCGCTCGACCGCATCGAGCAGGATCTTCCGCGCATCGGACGAGGCGGTGATGTCGAGGAAGACGATCTCGTCCGCGCCTTCGCGGTCGTAGGCGGCAGCGAGCTCGGCCGGATCGCCGGCGTCGCGCAGGTCGCGGAACTGGACGCCCTTGACCACGCGCCCACCATCGACGTCGAGGCAGGGGATGACGCGTTTGGCCGGCATCAGCGGCACACCGCAACGAAGTTGGAGTAGATGCGGAGCCCATCGGCCCCGCTCTTCTCGGGGTGAAACTGCGTGCCCATCACGTTGCCTTTTGCGGCCGCGGCTGCAGGCGAGTGGTCGGAGCAGCCGACCGCATGGCTCGACGACTCGGGCGTGAAGGAGTGGACGAAATAGAGGTAGGAGCCGTCCGCGACGCCATCCCACAAGGGCGACGGCGCGGTGTGACGCGTGCGGCACCAGCCGATCACCGGTAGGCGCTCGCTGTTCGCCACCTCCACGACCCGACCCGGCAGCAGGCCGAGACCCTGGTGGCGGCCGTGCTCGAGCGACTCCTCGAACATGAGCTGGTAGCCGAGGCACACGCCGAGGATCGGCTTGCCGCTGCGCGCGACCTCGACCAGGCGTCGGCCGAGGCCATGCTCCGAGAGCTTCGCCAGCGCCGGGGCGAACGCACCCACGCCCGGCAGCACAATGCCGTCCGCGTTCGCCATCTCGTCGGCGTCCGACGTCAGGCGGGCTTCGGCTCCAACTTGCACCAGCGCGCGCTCGACGGAATGGATGTTGCCGACGCCGTAGTCGACGATCGCGATCATCCGAGCACGCCCTTGGAGGACGGGATCCCGCCACCGCTCACGCGAACCGCATCGCGCAGGGCGAGGCCGAGTGCCTTGAAGGTCGACTCGGCGATGTGGTGCCGGTTGCGTCCGCGAATCAGGTCGACGTGGATCGTGGCCCCGAGATGGATCGACAGCGCGCGCCAGAACTCTTCCAGCACCTCCGACTCGAGGGTTCCGATGCGACCCTTCAGGGGCACGTTGTAGGAAAGGAACGGCCTGCGGCCCAGGTCGATGACGACCCTCGCCAGCGACTCGTCGAGCGGGGCGTAGGCCGACGCAAAGCGCGTGATGCCGTCGCGGTCGCCGAGCGCCTCGGACATCGCCTGGCCGAGGACGATGCCGGCGTCTTCGACCAGGTGATGCGGATCGACCTTCACGTCCCCGGTGCCGCGGAAACGAAGGTCGACGCCTCCGTAACGAGCGACCTGCTCGAGCATGTGGTCGAGGAAGTCGAGGCCGGTCGAGACCTCGGCGCGGCCGCGGCCGTCCACGTCGACGGTCGCCTTCAGCTGTGTCTCCTTGCTCTTGCGCGTGACGGTCGCGCGCCTACTCAAGCCTCACCTCCACCGCATGCGCGTGCGCTCCAAGTCCTTCCAGCTCCGCCAGCCGCACGGTCGCATCGCGCATGGTCTCCAGGTCGCCTCGATTCAGGCTGAGCACGCTCGTGCGCTTGAGAAACGTGTGCACGCCGAGAGGTGAAGAGAACCGCGCTGCCCCCGAGGTCGGCAGCGTGTGGTTGGGACCCGCGACGTAGTCCCCAAGGGGCACTGTCGCGAACGGTCCGACGAAGACCGCACCCGCACTGCGCACGCGGGCGGCGAGCCGGACCGCGTCGTCGGCGACGACGAGCAGGTGCTCAGGAGCGAAGTCATTGGCAAGGTCGACCGCCTGGTCCATGTCGTCGGCAACGATGACGCAGCAGCTCGCGGCGCGGATGATCTCTGCCCGCTCGAGTCCGCGCACGAGGTCCTCGAGCTCTTCGACGACCCGGCCCGCCAGCTCACGCGAATCGGTGATGAGCACGCCCCAGGCCAACGGGTCGTGCTCCAGCTGCGCCGCGAGGTCCGCGGCCACGAAGTCGGGCCGAGCCGCGGCGTCCGCCAGCACCACCACCTCGGTGGGGCCTGCGATGCCATCGATTCCGACGGACCCGAACACCTCTTTCTTGGCCAGCGTGACGTAGATGTTGCCGGGGCCGGCGACGACATCCACGCGGGGGATCGAGGCCGTTCCGTATGCCAGGGCGGCGACGGCCTGTGCCCCACCGACGCGATACACGGCGTCGACACCCGCGATGTGAGCGGCCGCGAGGATCGCCGAGGGCACGCTCCCGTCCGGCCGCGGAGGCGTTGCGAGCACTACCTCATCCACCCCGGCGACACGCGCCGGGATCACCGTCATGAGCACGGTCGAGGGGTACGCGGCGCGCCCGCCCGGCGCGTACACGCCGGCGCGGCGGACCGGCCGGGTGAGCAGCTTGAGTCCGGGGGATCCGATCGACTCGGGCTGCACCTGGAGCTCGTGAAACTCGCGGATGCGCTGCGCGGCGAACTCGAGGGCGGCACGATCGCGGCCGTCGAGGCGGTCGACTGCGTGCTTCAAGTCCGGGGCTGGGACCTCGAATGATTCACCGGGGCCAGGCGCCCAGCCGTCCAACCGTTGGCCGAGCTCCCGCAGCGCCTCGTCGCCCCGCGCCATCACCTGCGCGCAGATGTCCGCAACCACGGCACGCTCCTCCGCAAAGCGAGACAGGTCCATCCGGCGCCGCGAGAGCGGCGAGTCGAGCCACGAGGCGACGTCGAACCTGCGCACCGTCACGTCGCCGCGCGAAGCCTCGACACCACCGACTGCACTGCCGCCGTGCGCGTCTTCATGCTCGCCTGGTTGGCGATGAGCCGAGCCGTCGAGTCACCGAGCACTCCGGCGATGCGCAGACGGTTCTCGCTGAGCGTCCGGCCCGTGGCCGTGAGGTCGACGATCGCGTCGACGAGGCCGACCTGGGGCGCGAGCTCGACCGAACCGTGCAGCCGGACCAGCTCGACCGCCTGGCCGCGCGTCTCGAACCACGCCGTGGCGGTGCGGGGATACTTCGTCGCCACCCGCATGAGCGGCGGCCAGGTGTCCGGCCCGTCCAGCGTCGAGGTGTCGGGCACGGCAAGCACGAGCCGGCAGCCGCCGAATCGCAGGTCGACCAGCTCGTAGTGCGATCCTGGCGACTCCCACAGGATGTCCTTGCCCACGATGCCGAGGTCGGCCGCGCCGTGGTCGACGTAGGCGGGAACATCCGCCGGGCGGACGAGGATGACACGCAGGTCGGACCCATCGATCAGCAATCGCCTCCCTAGCTCGTCGGCGCTGAGGTCCGCAACACCCGCCTTCTTGAGGAGGTCGAGCGCGCCGCCGGTCAGGGCGCCGGTCGGAATCGCGATCGACACGCTCATTGGCCGCCTCCGGCAAGTCGTGCCGCGACCTGCTCGGGCGGCAGCGACCTGGCGCGCTTGCCGGCGGACGTCCATGACGTCCTCGTGCCGCTCGTGCAGTGGACGAGGTGGGCAGCGCCGACAGCCCGCCACCACGCTCTTGCGTCCTCGGGACCGCGGGCCTGCGTGTCCACGACCGCCCTCATGCCGAACAGCCGAAGAGTCGATGCCAGGCGGAGCGCGGTGCCCAGGCCCTCGCCGGACCACGCGAGCGCCGCATCGATGCGGGGCAGCGCGGCGCCCCTGGTCAGCATCTCCGACACCAGGTCCAGCTGGATCATGAAACCGGTCGCCGGCGCCGGCCTGCCGAAACGCTCGAGCAGCGTGTCGTAGCGCCCGCCCTGCGCTACGGGTCGCCCGAAATCGGGTCCGTAACCCTCGAAGATCACGCCCGTGTAGTAGTCGAAGTCGCGGATCGCGCCGAGGTCGAGGACCACGACGTCCCCGATGCCGTGCGCCGCGAGCAGCTCCCGCACCTGGGCCAGCTCGGACAACGCGGCCTCGGAGCGCCGGTTGCGCACCAGGCCGCCGGCCGCATCGAGGATCTCGGGCCCCCCACGGAGCGCCGGAAAGCGGAGCAGCAGCTCGTGCTCGGCGGACTTCAAAGGCGTGCCTTCGAGCAGCGCTTCGAGGGCCACGAAATCGCGTGCCGCGAGCGCGGCACGGACCGCGCTCTTGACGTCGTCCGGCAGCTTGACTGCGTCCATGATCCCGTGGAAGAACTCGGCGTGGCCGACGTCGATCTGGTAGCGGCGGATTCCGGTCGCCTCCATGCACCGGGCGGCGAGCGCTATCACCTCGGCGTCCGCGACGGGTCCGGCCGCACCGATGAGCTCCGCGCCCACCTGGTACGTCTCACGCCGGTGATGAAACCGCCCTTCGTCGGTCGAAAGCACCGGCCCCGCATAGCACAGCCGGAGCGGAAGCGGCGCCGCGCGCAGCTTGCCGGCGACGAGCCGCGCCACCGGCACCGTTCGCTCGCCCACCAGCGCGACGACGTCGCCGTGCGCATCGGTGAACTTGAAGAGGCGGCGGCGCTGCTCGGAGCCGAGGCCGAGGTCGAGCACATCCATGCTCTCGACCAGCGGGGTTATGACGTGGCGGTAACCCCACCGCCGCATCTCGGCCAGAAGTGATTCCTGCGCCTCGCGCAGGATCTCCGCTTCGAGGGGAAGAAGATCGCGAAAGCCCGGCACACCACCGAGCTGAGGAGCGGAACCGGCACTAGCGCCGGTGAAGAAACCTCCGGGCCGCGGCCGATTGGGAACGGGGCCCCCGCGAAACCCCGGCGAAGCCGCCGGTTTCGTGGGGATCTTGAGTGTCAGCTTTCGTCTTCATCCTCGTCCTCCCCGTCGCCATCGGCCTCGTCCGAGAAGTCGATGGCCTCGCCCTCGTCCTCGACCGCGTGCATACCTTCTTCTATGTCGTCGCTGTCGGCGGCCACCGCGATGGGCTCGCCCTCCTCGTCGTCGGCGAAGACCTCGACCTCGCGCGTGAGCAGGCTTTCCTTCGTGTAGGGCCTGAACTCGACCTCGCGCTTGCGGCGCATGGGGAAGCTCGGCTTGCCCGCGAAGTGCGGATCCTGGTACGTCTCGCGCACGATCAGCTTCACGGTGTTGCCGTCGCACGACGTGACGCCGGCCTGGTAGCGGTTGCCGCCGCGCATGAACTTGATCAGGCGGCGCGCCAGCTTGGCCTCGAGCAGCCCGATGCGAACGCCGCGCGAAGTGTCGGTGGCGATGCCGTCGCCCTCGATGTGAAGCTCGGCTACGTCTCCGGCCGCCACCTTGGAGCAGATGTCGGCGCTCGCGGGCGAGTCGACCGTCGTGATGACCGTCTTCCCCATCTCCTCCACGAACAGGTTCAGATCAACCCTGGTCCCGCCGACCTTGAGGCCTTCCTTCTGGTGCAGGAGGGCGTTGATGCGGGCTGCGTTCTTCTTGGCGATGGAGTTCATCGGGTTGAGCTTCAACGCCGCCTCGTAGGAAGCCTTCGCTTCCTTCAGCTTGCCCATCTCGGAGAGCGCCTTGCCGAGACGGTTCTGCGCCTCTTCATCAGCGCCGAAGCTTTCGATGATGAAACGGTTCAGCTTGACGGCCTCGTCCCACTTGCCCGCGATCGCGAGTTGCACGGCATCGTCCGCGTACTGCGAGCGGGGCTTGAGGTGTTCGCTGGTGTCGGCTTTCAACGGCGTGCTCCCATGGCGTGGCTAGGGGTCAGAAGGAATGCAGAGTATACGAACTGCCGGAAGTGAATAGGATCATTCTCTCCGTCGTGGACCGTCTGGGGTGCGGCGCCGTCCTGGTCGCATGCGTCCTGTCGAGCGCCTGCCTAGGGAGTCCCTCGCCGGGCCCGCCCAGCAAGACCATTCGCATCGGCGTCGACCTCCCGCTGTCGGGCGCGGAGGCGCGTGCCGCCGCCCCAGCGCTCTACGGGGTGAAGTTCTTCGTGGAGCGGCATCCCACCATCGATGGATTCGATGTCACGCTCCGCACTGCCGACGACGGGGGTGACCCGAACCTCGGCGCGGCCAACGTGCGCGCCTTCCTGACCGATCCGAAGGTCGTGGCCATGCTTGGACCGTTCGACGCGGCGGTGGCGCGTCAGGAGATACCGGTGGCCAACGCCGCCGGCTTCGCCATGGTCAGCCCTGCCACCAGCAACCCGTGCCTGACCCGCGACGTCTTCACGCCCGCGCGCCTGAACCCAGCACGAACAGCCATCACATGCCGCCAGGCCGGGCTCCCGGCAGCGTCTGAGCTTCGCCCGACCAAGACCAACAACTTCTTCCGGCTCACCACCACCGACGACCTCCAGGGCGCGGCCGCCGCCGATTACGCGTTCCGCAAGCTGCGCATTCTGCGTGCCGGCGTCATAACGGACCACGAGGCCTATGGCCAGGGCCTCGCCTACGCGTTCTCCGCGCGGTTCACAAGCCTCGGGGGAAGCGTCCTCGGCCGCTTCGAGCTCGACCCCAAAAACCCATCAGCGACCGCCTTTCTCAAGTCGATGCAGGACGCGGGCGCGCAGGCGATCTACTACGGCGGGAGCACGCAGGCCGGCGGCTGCGGCGTCCGGGCACAGATGGCGGGCGTCTTTCCAGCGGGCGACGCGGCGCCGTTCCTGGGCGGAGACGGCATCGCGGAAGACCCGGCCTGTGTGTCTTCGGCCGGACCGAACAGCATGGGGATCTTCGCGACCGTCCCCATCGTCGACGCCCGCACGATGCCCGGCGCTGCGACGACGATCCGCGACTTCAAGGCGACCTTCGGCAACACGGCCGACTACGGCCCGTACACCCTCGTCGCGTATGACGCAACGGCGGTCCTTTACGCCGCACTGGAGCAGGCGATCCGCGCCGCGGGCGATGCGCTCCCGGATCGGAATGCGATCACCGCGCTCGTTGCCGAAACCTCGGGCCTGCCCGGCGCAACCGGAAACCTCGGTTTTGATCTGGCCGGGGACACCACGAACAGGGTGGTATCGGTCGTCGAGGCAACCGGCTCCGACCCGAGAGCACCCTGGAAGCCGGTCGACGCCGTCGACTACAGCGCGCACCTCCCGTACTGAGATCTGGCTGTGAATTCACGTTCGACTTGACTTAGGAGGCCCCGCGAGGCAATAGTGTGCGCGGAGTAGCAGTTCGGCCACCCCATGTGGCCGCACTCGCCGCCGGCGCACTCTCGCCCCGCAAGCCGGGAAGAGGGCGGCAAGTGATGGGAGGCGTCCGGTGTGGTTTTGCGCATGGCCTCCCAACCAGCACAAGGGGGAACCTATGGTTCGAGCTAGGGGACTTGTAGTCCTCTCGATGGCTTTGATGGTCGCGTTCGCCTGCGGCGGAAGCTCAGGCGGGGGCGGCGGGAGCAAGGGGACGATCAAGATCGGCTCCGACCTGCCCGTCTGTACCACGGGCGGCCAGTCGACGGCGAACGGTGTCAAGTTCGCGGTCGACCAGAAGAACGCCGCCGGCGGCGTCAACGGCTACACGATCTCTTATCAGAGCTTCGACGACTGCGTCCAGGGTGCGTACTCGGCGGACGCCGGCGTCCAGAACGTCCAGACGATGCTGGGCGACCAGAAGTTCCTCGGGATGATCGGGCCGTACAACTCCGCTGTGGCCAAGGCCGAGATCCCGATCGCGGCTCCGCAGCACTTCACGATGATCAGCCCTTCCAACACGAACCCCTGCCTCACGAAAGAGGTGCCTCCGCCGCAGGCGCCGTGCACCTACCACGCGGCTGATCTTCGCAGCGGCAACGCCAACAACTACTGGCGCGTCGTCACGACCGACGACTACCAGGGCCCCGCGATGGCCACCTACATGTACAAGACGCTGAACGTCCACAGCATCGGCATCCTCGATGACAGCACGGTGTTCGGCGTCGGCATCTCGGGCGCTTTCGAGACCCAGTTCAAGCAACTGGGCGGAACGGTCGTCGCCCACTCTGAGTACCAGAAGGCCACGACCAGCGACTGGAAGTCGATCCTGCTCAACTTCAAGAACAAGGGCGCCGGCGGCGTCTACGTGGGCGGCACCGACGACCAGAACATCTGCATTCCACGCAAGCAGATGAAAGACCTCGGATGGGACGCTCCATTCGGGGGCGGTGACGGCATCGAGACCACCGACTGCATCAACCAGACTTCCGGCAACGAGGTCGGTGTCTACGCAACGTCGGCCGGAGCTGACGCGACCAAGGTCCAGGGCGCGACCTCGACCATCGCGGCGTTCCGCAAGGCGTTCCCCGGCGCCAACGACTTTGGCGGCTACACCATGCAGGCCTACGACGCGACCAACGCGCTGATGGCGGCGATCGGACGCGCGGTCAACGACGCCAACGGCAGCGCCCCGACCCGTGACCAGGTCCGGGCCGAGATGGCCAAG
>DATKFA010000219.1:0-3572 GCA_035511715.1 Candidatus Acidiferrum sp.
CGAGCGCGGCGACGTCGTCGTGAGGCGCCGCGACGGCGCCTTCGCCTACCAGCTCGCGGTCGTGGTCGATGACGCCGAGCAGGGTGTGACCGACGTAGTACGGGGCGCGGACCTCCTGGATAACACTCCCTGGCAGATCCTCCTCCAGGGGGCACTCGGGCTGCCAAAGCCGCGCTATACCCATCTCCCCCTCATCGTGGAGGGTCACCAGGAGAAGCTCAGCAAGTCCCGCCGATCCCTGGCGCTCGACCCAGCGGCGGCCGGAGCACAGTTATATCAATCACTTACGCTTCTGAATCAGGCCCCACCAGCGAAGCTCAAGCTAGCGTCACCGGCGGAAATCCTCGCCTGGGCCCGTGTCCACTGGAGGCTCGAGCGGTTCAGGGGCGTCAAGGAGGTGTCCCTCCCCCCGCAGGACGGAGCCGACGGTTGAAAGTTGGGAGTTGGGTTCGGTTTACTTATGTACTAAGGTAGCGACAACGCCCTGCACTAAGGAAGGTGCATAACCGATAGTGAGGGACGTGCGATGAGCGAACCGCGCACCATAAAAAAGTATCCCAACAGGCGGTTGTACGACACGGTCGAGAGCCGTTACATCACCCTGGCCGACATCCGCCGGCTGGTGATCGAGCGCATCGACTTCGTCGTGATCGACAAGAAGACCCAGGGGGACATCACGCGCGCCATCCTGCTGCAGGTGATCGCCGAGCAGGAGCACGGCAATGAGCCGCTGATGAGCCGCGACTTCCTCTCGCAGGTGATCCGCTCCTACGGCGTGGCGACACGCGGCATGGTCGGCAGCTGCCTCGAGCAGAGTCTGCGCCAGTTCGCCAGCCAGAGCGGCCAACGTCCGCCGCAAGCGTGAGCATGCGGGACAGTTCATTCGGCGATAGTTAGCCAAGTACCCAACTATCGCCGGGAGGATGTATCAGCAGGGCGCAGCCGAAGTGCTGTCCGCCCAAATCGCTGCGGAGATTCGGCAGGGTGCAGCCGGCAAAAGCCGCGCCTTTTGCCGGCGGTAGCGAAGCTGATGTCCGCCCAAATCGCTTCCTGCGATTTGGGCCAATCAGACTAGTGCGGCGCGTCGACGTCGCGCATCGACAGGCGGATGCGCCCCTGGCGATCGACCTCGAGCACCTTCACGCGGATCACGTCGCCCTCGCGCAGCTTGTCGCTGACGCGCTCGACGCGCTCGTTGGAGATCTGCGAGATGTGCACGAGTCCATCGCGCCCCGGCAGGATCGTGACGAAGGCGCCGAAGTCCATCAGCCGCGCCACCTTGCCTTCGTAGATCTGCCCCACCTCTACGTCGGCGGTGATCAGCTCGATGCGCCGCTGCGCCTCGCGCCCGGCCGTGCCGGCGACCGAGGCGATCTTCACCGTGCCGTCGCTCTCGATATCGATCGTGGTGCCGGTCTCCTCGGTGATCTGGCGGATCACCGCACCGCCCTTGCCGATCACGTCGCGGATCTTCTCCGGGTCGATCTTGAGCGTGATGATCGACGGTGCCCATTCGGACATCTTCTCGCGCGACTGGTGAATCACGCGATTCATCTCGCCGAGGATGTGCAGCCGTCCCTCGCGTGCCTGCTCGAGCGCGACCTTCATGATCTCGGGCGTGACGCCCTCGACCTTGATGTCCATCTGCAGCGCGGTCACGCCGTCTTTCGTACCGGCCACCTTGAAGTCCATGTCGCCGAGGTGGTCCTCGTCGCCGAGGATGTCGGTGAGAACTTTGTAGCGCGAGCCCTCGAGCACCAGGCCCATGGCGACGCCGGCCACCGGCGCCTTGATCGGCACGCCGGCGTCCATCAGCGACAGCGACGTGCCGCAAACGCTTGCCATGGAGCTCGAGCCGTTCGACTCGAGGATCTCCGAGACCACGCGGATCACGTACGGGAAGGTGGTCATGTCGGGCATCACGGCGTTCACGCCGCGGCGCGCGAGATTCCCGTGGCCGATCTCGCGGCGCTTCGGCGACCCCATCATTCCCGTCTCGCCCACCGAGAACGGCGGGAAGTTGTAGTGCAGCATGAAGGGCTCGCGCCGCTCGCCCTCGAGGCCGTCGATAATCTGCGCATCGCGCGTCGTGCCGAGCGTGGTGACGACCAGCGCCTGCGTCTCGCCGCGGGTGAAGAGCGCCGAGCCGTGGGTGCGCGGCAGTACGCCGACCCGCACGTTGATCGGGCGCACGGTGCGCGTGTCGCGACCGTCGATGCGCGGCTCGCCGTTCAGGATACGCTGACGGACGATGTTGCTCTCGAGCTTGAAGAGCGCGTTCTCGACGCCTTCCTTGCTGTGCTTGGGCGCGTCGCCGCCAGTGAGGGCCGTGAGCACCTGGTTCTTGATCTCGGTGAGCCGCGCGTGGCGCTGCTGCTTCTCGGTGATGCTGTAGGCCTGGCCGAGCGCCGCCTGCGCTTGCAGCGCGACCGCGGCAGTCAACTCCGCGTTCTCCGCTGCCGGCTCCCACTTCCAGCGTGACTTACCCGCCTCGCTCGCGAGCGCCTTGATGGCGCCGATCGCGGTCTGCATCTGCTCGTGTCCGAAGACGACCGAGCCCAGCATGATCTCCTCGGACAGGCCCTTGGCCTCCGACTCGACCATGAGCACGGCGTGCTCGGTGCCGGCGACCACCAGGTGCAGCTGCGACTGGGCGAGGTCCTTGGCGGTCGGGTTGAGCAGGTACTGCCCGTCCCGGTAGCCGACACGCGCGGCGCCAATCGGCCCATTAAAAGGAATGCCGGAGAGCGCCAGCGCCGCCGAGGCGCCTAGCAGCGCGGGGATGTCCGCGTCGATCTCGGGGTCCATCGACAGCACGGTCGCGACGACCTGTACCTCGTTGTAGAAACCGTCCGGGAACAGCGGGCGGATCGGACGATCGATGAGACGCGAGGTGAGCGTCTCCTTCTCGGTCGGCCGGCCCTCACGCTTGAAGAAGCCGCCGGGGATGCGGCCCGCGGCGTAGGTCTTCTCGACGTAGTTGACGGTGAGCGGGAAGAAATCCCGGTCCGGCTTGGCGGTCAGCTGCGCACAGGCAGTGACCAGGACGACGGTATCGCCCATGGAGACGCGAACCGCACCCTCGGCCTGGCGGGCGGTTTCGCCCGTCTCGATGGTGACCGTGTGCGGACCGTAGGGAAACGACTTGCTGACGACGCTCAAAGCTTCATTCCTCGAAAGTTTGGAGGTTCGGCCGGGAACGAAACGGGCCGCGCGTCCATGACGGCGGCCCCTGTGGTTCTCAGCGGCGCAGTCCCAGGCGCTCGACGAGCTCCTGGTACTTCTGCGGTTGGGTGGCTCTGAGGTAGTCGAGGAGCTTGCGGCGCTGGTTCACCAGCTTCACCAGACCGCGCCGCGAGGCGTGGTCGCGCTTGTGCGCGGTGAAGTGCCCGCCGAGGTCGTTGATCCGCTCGGAGAGCAGCGCTACCTGTACCTCGGGCGAGCCTGTGTCGGCCGGCCCGCGGCGGAACTGCGCGAGGATCCCGCCCTTTTTCTCGCTGGTTAAAGCCATTGCGCGATAGTCCTAACTACTTGTCTTAAGAGCCCTTTTGGTGAGCCGCGCATTGTACTGT
>DATKFA010000220.1:0-3154 GCA_035511715.1 Candidatus Acidiferrum sp.
GATCACAAACGTCTTGCCGGCGAGCAGCACGTTGGTCGAGCGGATGATCCCGTCGATGGTCGACTGTCCGGTTCCGTACCGGTTGTCGAACATGTGCTTCGTGTCCGCCTCGTTGACCGCGACGATCGGATAGGCGAGCACACCGTGCTCCGCCATGGCGCGAAGACGGATTACGCCGGTCGTCGTCTCCTCGGTGCCGCCGATGACCTCCGGCAGCTGGTCGCGACGCGACTTGTGCAGCACGGAGACGAGATCGGCCCCATCGTCCATGGTGAGCTGCGGCCGGTGGTCGAGCGCAGCCTCGATGTGTTGGTAGTAGGTCTCGTTGTCCTCGCCCCGGATGGCGTAGGTCTTGATCCCGTGATTCCCGGCAAGGGCCGCCGCCACCGCGTCGTTGGTGGACAGGGGGTTGGATGCGCACAGCGCGAGGTCGGCGCCGCCCGCCTTGAGCGTGAGCATGAGGTTGGCCGTCTCGCTCGTGACGTGTAGGCACGCGGCGAGCCGGAGCCCCTTGAGCGGCTGCTCCTTCATGAACCTCTCGCGGATGAGGCTGAGCACCGGCATCTCACGCGCGGCCCAGTCGATGAGGTCCTGGCCCTGCGTGGCTAGGTTGGAATCTTTGACGTCGCTTCCCCGAGAACTGACTTTCAATGTTTGCTCCTAGTAGACGATCTCGCTGATCAGCTTGACGTCGGTCAGGCGGCGGCGCCCCTCGAGGTAGCCGAGCTCAATCAGCACCTGCACCCCGACCACGTCGGCCCCGAGCTTACGCATGAGTCGAACCGCGGCCGACGCCGTGCCGCCGGTGGCCAGAACATCATCGACGATAAGGACCTTCTGGCCTGGCTGCACCGCGTCGGAGTGGACCTCGAGCTGGTCGGTCCCGTACTCGAGCTCGTAAGACTCCCTGACCGTCATCCACGGCAGCTTGCCGGTCTTGCGGATCGGCACGAACCCAGCGCCGAGCTTGACGGCGATCGCCGCGCCCGGGATGAACCCACGCGCCTCGATGGCGGCGACCAGGTCGGGGGGGTCGGCGGTCCACGCCTTCGACATCAGCTCGACGACCTCGGCAAAGATGCTCTTCTCACCCAGCAGCGGCGTGATGTCGCGGAAGACGATCCCCTTCTGCGGGTAGTCGGGTACGTCGCGGACGTACTTCTTGAGGTCCTCAGGCGTGGTCATGTGGTCACAGCACCGAACGAAAGTATTCAAGAGTTCGGCGAAGCCCGTCTTCGAGGGGAACCTCGGGCTCCCAACCGAGCAGCTTCTTCGCCCGGGTGATGTCGGGACGGCGCTGCTTGGGATCGTCCACCGGCAGCTCGCGATGCTCGATCTGGCTTTTCGACCCGGCGAGCCGGATGATCGTCTCGGCCAGCTCGAGCACGGTGACCTCGTGGGGGTTGCCGAGGTTGACCGGCAGCTCGTCGCCCTTTTCGAGATTCGCGATCACGCCCCGAACCAGGTCCGAGACATAGCAAAGACTCCGCGTCTGTGTGCCGTCGCCGTAGACCGTTAGCGGCTCACCCCGGATCGCCTGCGCCATGAAGTTCGGGACCGCGCGACCGTCCGACACCTGCATACGTGGTCCGTGCGTGTTGAAGATCCGGATGATGCGCGTGTCGACGTGGTGCGTACGGTAGTACGCCATCGCGAACGCCTCGGCGCAGCGCTTGGCCTCGTCGTAGCAGCCCCGCGGACCGATCGGGTTGACGTTGCCCCAGTACGTCTCGGGCTGAGGATGGACGAGGGGGTCGCCGTAGACCTCGGAGGTCGACGCGAGGAGAAACGTCGCATCCTTCGCCCGGGCGAGCCCGAGCATGTTCATCGTCCCGAGCGTCCCGACCTTGAGCGTGTGGATCGGGTTGGAGTCGTACTGGGGCGGAGACGCCGGCGAGGCGAAGTGGAGCACGTACCGAACGTCGCCGCCGATGAACACGCCGTGGTTGACATCGGCCTGGCGGAACTCGAAGTCGGGGTTCTTCTGCAGCGAGTCGAGGTTCTTCGGCGAGCCCGTGATGAAGTTGTCGAGGGCGAGCACGCGCAGGCCGCGGTCGAGCAACGCCTCGCAAAGGTGCGAGCCGATGAATCCAGCCCCGCCGGACACGACCGCCCTCGGTTTATTCGCGTCCAATGCCGCGGTAAGTAAAGCCGAGGTCCTTGAGCAGCTGGGGATCGTAGATGTTGCGGCCATCGACGATCACCGGACGGCGCATGAGCTGTCTGATGCGGCGGAGGTCGAGCTGGCGGAACTCGTTCCACTCGGTGATGAGCACCAGCGCGTCGGCGCCGTTCGCAACCTCGTAGGCGTCTTTCAGGTACTCGACGTCGGGGACCAGCAACCGCGCCCTCTCGACGGCGGCCGGGTCATAGGCGCGCACCGAAGCGCCGGCGGCGATCAGGACCTTGGCGATGTCGAGGCTCGGCGCCTCGCGCATGTCGTCGGTGTTGGGCTTGAACGCCAGCCCGAGCAGACCGATGACGCGACCCGGAAGCTCGTCCAGTATCTCTCGCAGCTTGTCGATGACCAGCATCCGCTGGTCGTTGTTGATGTCCATGACGGCGTGGAGCAGCTCCGGGTGATAATCGAAGCGCTCGGCGACCGCCGCCAGCGCCGCGACATCCTTCGGAAAACAGGAACCGCCGTAGCCAATCCCGGCTTCTAGAAATCGCGGTCCGATCCGCTCGTCCAGTCCCATTCCTTCGGCGACGAGCTTCGCGTCAGCGCCGACGCGCTCGCTGATGCGCGCGATCTCGTTGATGAACGAGATCTTGGTGGCGAGGAAGGCGTTGGACGCGTACTTGACCATCTCGGCGGTGTAGATGTTCGGCGTGATCAAGATCGGAGCGTCCAGAGGGGCGTAGAGGCGAGCGACCTTTTCCGCCGCCTCGCGGTCGTGACTTCCAACCACCACGCGATCGGGATGCATGAAGTCCTGGATCGCGGAGCCCTCGCGCAGGAACTCAGGGTTCGAGACCACCGGGGCCGGATGCGTCGGGTTGGTCCTGTGCAGCACGCTCGACACCATGTCGCCCGTCAGCGGCGGCACGGTGGACTTGTTCACGACGACGAGCGGCCCGTCCATGGCGTCTGCGATCGAGCTTGCTGCCGCCTCGACGTACGAGAGGTCGGCCTCGCCGCCCTCCCCTTCCG
>DATKFA010000221.1:0-7846 GCA_035511715.1 Candidatus Acidiferrum sp.
ATTTCGCCAGCTGCACGCCGGCCGTGCCGATGGAGCCGGAGGCGCCGTAAACGAGGATCGTCTCGTCCTTGCGGAGGTTCGCGCTGCGGAAACACGATATGCAGTTCAGCGCCCCATCGGTGACGGCCGCGGCTTCCTCGAAGCTCATGTTCGACGGCTTGAGGGCGATGCGGCCGTTCTCCGGGACCGCCGCGTACTCGGCGTGGGCCCCAAACCTGAACCCGGTGTTGGCGAACACCTCGTCGCCGACGACGAACTTGCGCACCGAGGCGCCGACCGCGACGACGTCGCCCGCCAGCTCGGTGCCGAGGATCCGCTGTCGCGGTCCACGCCAGCCCGACACCATGCGGCTGATGAACATCACCACCGGCCCGTTGCTGCGGTTCGCCTCGCGCGTGTGCGCGTCACTCCTGTTCACGGTCGCCGCGTGGATCCTGACCAGCACCTCGTCGTCCTCCGGCACCGGTCGATCGACCTCAGCGATCCGCAGGACGTCCGGCGGTCCGTAGTGGTCGTAGACCACGGCCTTCACCGAGGTTTCGTTCCGATGACGCGGTCGCGCGACGGCATGAAGGGAACCACCCGGGGGCGGAGACCCGCCGACTCGAACGCCGCCACGTACTCCGCCGTCGGCACGAGCGCGAGGCGGTGGTGCTCGGTGAAATGGTCGATCCCGTCCGCACCGCGCACGAGGTGATGCAGATCCATCTCGGTTATCGACCCTGTTCGGCGGCTGAACGTCAGCCGGACCACCATCGCCTCGTCGTCGCTCGCGACGTCAGGCCCGCCGCGGTAGTCGTCGCCCCAGTCCTCCGGCCGCACCCAGCCGTCGACGATCAGCACTCCTCCCGGCGCGACGTGATCCGCGAGGCGCCCGATCGTGGACCGCATCTCGGCCAGGTCCGTGACGTATCCGATCGCGCTGAACAGGCAGGTGACCGCATCGAACTTCCGGCCAAGGTCGAGCGTGCGCATGTCGGCGACCTGCAGCTGCGCGTCCGGCAGCCGCCTGCGAGCGACCTCGAGCATCTCGGCACTCAGGTCGACCCCCTCCACCTCGTACCAGCGCCGAAGGACCGCCAGGTGGGCACCGGTGCCGCAAGCAACATCGAGAAGCGTGCGCGCACCGGGCGACTCTTCCTGGATGATCGCGTGGAGGGTCTCGGACTCGGCCGGGTAGTCCTTTATCCCGGTGCCGGAGTAAAGCAGGTCATAGATCCGCGCGACCTTGCTGTACACGGGTCACGACGCGCCTGCTGCCGCCGCCGCGATTGCGGCCGCCAGGGCACAGCCAGGGCGATGCCCGCGACCTTCAGGAGGCTCGACGCCCGCGCACTCCGGACACGCACCGGCGGCACCGACCGGCGTCAGACCCGCCCACTGATGCTTCGCGAGCAGCCGACGTAGCTCCGCCACCTCGGCTCGCAGCCGCTGGATCTCGTCTTCCATCGCTGCAGCTTAAGTCGCGTGCGCCGATTTCGCCGGCACCACAGGAGCTGCCGAAACCCGCGATGGTTGCGACTATCCACCCTTTGCCATCCCCGAATGCGGGATAGTCGCGACTATCCCGCCGGGCCAGGCTGTGGTGCGGGCGAGCTAGGCCGGATCCAGCTCGAACACGGGGCGGTGCTCGGCCGCCGCCCTCGGATCGTCCAGGATCTCCTTCGCGCCGAGGATCGAGAGGAGCAGCGCTCCGATTCGCAGGCTGCGCACATAAGGTCCGAGCACGTCGCGGAAGAATCTCGTGCGGTCCTCGACGTCCAGCTCGTCGGCGACAACCTTTTCCTGTTTGCGGCCGACGGTCAGCGTCGCCTCGCGCGCCGCCCGCAGGTTGCGGACCCAGTTCGTGTCGCCGAACGTGCCGATGACCCAGCGCTTGCCGTCGATCCCGACCAGTGCGATCGGCGTCGTGCGCAGCACGCCGGACTTGCGGCCGCGAACGGTGATCAGCGCGTTCGGTCCGAGCAGCGGACCTGCCCTCAGGATTCGCCGTGCGATGGGATTGAACAGGCCAACGAACGATGGGGCTTTGGCCGGGGCGCTCATTGTTCTCATGCTAGCAATAACCGATCAATCAGTTGATTGATTCCGAGCCGGCCGAGCGCTACCGGCCCGAGACTCCCAGCCAGCGCTCCAGCTCGCGCAGCGCCTGGTCTCCCCGGCTCACCTCCCCCATCTGCGGCAGCGCTAGCGCAGTCAACGTGGCGACGATCAGGGCCGCGGTCGATTCTGTGTCGAGGCCCGCGCGGAGCTTGCCCTCACGCGCGGCTCGCCTCAACAGCCCGCGCACTGCCCGGTGCCACTGCCCATACATCTCGTCCATGATCTTTCGCGTCCCCGCGTCTCTCACCGAGCGTAGCGCCAGCTCGGACATGACCGCGCCCAGCTCAGGCTCCTCACGCAGCAGCTTGCGCGTCGCGCGCAGATAGTTGCGTAGCTGGGAAACGGGCGAACCATGCGGCTCGAGCGTGGTGCGGAATCGGTCCATGGTGTGCTGCAGGACCGCGCCGATCAACGTCTCCTTGGTCGGGAAGTAGTAGTGGAGCGTGGCGATGTTGACCCCTACCTCGTTGGCGACGTCACGCGTGCGCAAGCCCTCGAAGCCGCGCTCGGCGATCTGCCGGTAAGCGGCGAGCACCAGCTCCTGGGCTCGATTCTCTGAGTCCCGCGCTCTCACCGCCGGCTAATTAAGCGCTTGATGGTGTGGTCTTGGCGTAGCGCTCGTACTGCAAGCGAAACAACTCGACTACCCCGGCCGCATCTTCGGGGCCCTTCATCCAGACGCTGACCCATCCGGTTTCAGGCAGAACGTGATGGGGTTCTGCACGGCCGCTCGCGATCACCTCGTCGTGGAGGCGGCGCGGCAGCGGCAGGTCGGCCAGACGGTCGCCGTGGACGTGGCCCATCTCCTTCTTGCCGTAGAGGTACTCGACTCCACCAAAGCGGTGCGGCGCGACCGTAACCCCGGGCCATGTACCGACGGCCTCCCGGATGATCCCTCCTGCGGTGGAACGCATCGGCCTCAATGTACGAAAACCCCTCGACCTGGGACCGCGTCTAGTCCGGGACGGTGACCCCGATCGTCTCGTTCGCGAGCATGTCGACCACGGCGTGCGTGTCGCCAGTCGCGCTGAACACGGCGAGCTGCCGGTCGGCGCTCGTGCCATCGCGCAGGATCGTGTGCACGTAATCGACCGCGGAACGCGAGCCCAGCTCGTCCACGACGTCGTCGACGAAGTCGACCAGCTCCACGGCCAGCTGGCGCATCGGCACCTCCGCCTGCTTGCCGAAGTCGATCAGCTTGCCGTCGATCCCGTATCGCTCCGCCCGCCACTTGTTCTCGGCGATCAGCGCCGGGATGTATTTGCGAAAACCGAGGTTGCTCTCGCGCAGCTTGAGCAGCTTGGCGCAGATCGCCTGCATCAACGCGGCGAGGCAGATCGTCTCCTCGAGACGCGTCGGCATGTCGCATACTCGGAACTCGAGCGTCGGGAACTGCGGGTGGGCGCGCAGGTCCCACCAGATCTTCTTTCCGTTGTCGATCGAACCCGTCTTCACCAGCATCTGAACGTAGTGCGAGTACTCGTCGTACGAGCCAAGCTCAGGCGGGATTCCGGTACGCGGGAATCGCGACCACACGACGCTTCGGTATGACTTGAGCCCGGTGTTGCGCCCCATCCAGAACGGGCTGGAGGTCGACAGGGCGAGGAGGTGCGGAAGAAAGTAGCGCGCCTCGTTCAAGACCTCGATGCGCCGCTCCTGGTCGGGGATCGCGACGTGGACGTGGAGGCCGAAGATGACCAGGGCGCGGACGACGTCCTGAAGCTCCTCCTCGAGCATCTTGTAGCGGTCGTAGTCGGTGATCTGCTGCTCCTGCCAGCGCGAAAACGGATGGGTTCCAGCGCAGGCCAGGCGCATGCCCTCGGGCTTCAGCAGGTCGGACAGCGTCTGGCGCATCTCACCGAGCTGCTGCCGCGCCTCGCCCACGTCTTCGCAGATGGTGGTGCCGACCTCGACCACCGACTGCATCATCTCCCGCTTCACCTTGTCGCCGAGCCTGGGAGCGGCGTCGCGGAGAAGCGTGTCGATATGCGAATGCAGCGCACCCGTCGCGTCGATGATCTGGTACTCCTCCTCGACGCCGATCGTGAGCATCCCGTTCCGAGTCATGCAGCTCCCTCGACGACGAATGTTGGCACGACGCTGCCGGCCCCGGCCGTGACGTTGAGCAGGGCCGCCGCGGAAACGCGGGTCATGAAGCCTCCCGGCCGGCCGTCGAAGAGGTAGGGGTCGAGGTCGACCATCAGGTCCAGGTAGCGAAGCCCGTCCAGCACGACCGGGAAGGGCTCGTGCGGGATCGGCACCGCCTCCTGGACCACATAGCGGTGGGTGGTCGCCGTCTGGATCGCCGCCTCCCACTCTGACTGGCTGGCGGTCCAGCCCAGGATCACGCCCTTGCCCCCGTACTCGTCATTCGGCTTGAGGACGAGGTTCTTGCGCCGCCGGGCGATGTCCTCGGCCATCTCCGGCCGCACCCTTCGCGTCCAGGGGATGTGGCGTCGGATGGCGGCGCGCTGCGCCGGCGTGTAGAGGCGCGCGTAGCGCGGATCGGAGAGCAGGGCGAAGCTCATCTTCTTGTGCAGCAGCTTGGCCCGGAAGCTGTTGACCACGCACGCGGCGCCCGTCACGTAGGCATCGCGAAGCACACGGGTGTCGTCGCCCCGGGCCAGCAGCTCGCTCGTGAGCACGCGACGGTAGACGAGGTTGACCGCGTTTCCCTGCGCGTAGAGGCGGCCCCGCCTGAGCTCGAGCGCGCGCGGGTCGCAGATGTGCGTCTTCACGCCCGCCTCCTCGAAAAACGCTTTGAACATCTCGAACTCGGGCGCGGTGGGCAGGCCCTCCCAGTCGACGATCGCGATCACCGGCGTGGCCCCTTTGCCCCACTGCCCGAAGGCCTTGAGCATCGAGCGCAGCTGGCGCCGCCGGGTGGGCATGAACGCGCCCCGGAACTGCTTCCGGAAGGCCTTCATCACCGGCAGCCCGGCGAAGATCGCGGCGAGGTTGTCGCTGTACGCCATCCCGGCGGGCGACTCCGCGTTGTACTCGACGAAGCGCACCTCGTCGGCGAAGAAGCTGTCCAGCCGCACGGACGGCGAGGAGTGTCGGAAGCCCGGTTCGGCCATGGCGAGGCGCTCCTCCTCCGGCTCGAGCCCCAACTCCCGTCTGAGCTCCTCGTCCCTGAGGATCGCCTTTTCGAGCGCGGCCAGCGCGCTGTACACCCCCTGCGCCGCGGACACCGCGCGCTCGTAGCGCTTGCGCGTCATCAGCTGAGGGCGGACGCAGACGCACAGCGGACGCTCGCCGAACATGAGGTGGCGCTCGCGCTGCCCGGCCGCCAGCAGCTCCGCGCTCGCCGCGGCCAGGCGCTCGTCCTCGAGGAGCGCGTGGTAGGCCGCGACGGGGTCTTTCAAGCCTGCTGCGAGCTCGCCACCGGGCGATCGACGTACTTCCACCAGCGCTGCTCGCCGCGCCAGGGCGGCGTCGCCTCGCCCCTCGCATAAGAAAGGACGAGGTCCGACATCGTGTCGAGCACCCAGCGGAAGTTGTCTTCCTTGATCGAGAAGTTGTCGAAGTCGGGGGCGGGGTTCAGGAAGTCGATCGCATAGAGCACGTCGCCCCGCACCGCGAACTCCACCGTGTCCATGTCGTAGCCGAGCGCGTCGACGAGGGTGCGCGCGTCGTGGATCGCCTGGTCGCGGAGCCGGCCCTGCGGCGGGTTGTGAACCTGGTAGCGCTCCTCGAACGGCGCGCGCGGGTTGTAGCGCAGGGGCATGATGTGCTCGCGGCCGATGCAGATGCACCTGACGTAGTCGTCCCAGTCGATGAACTCCTGCAGGATCATCGTCTTCAGCCCGGTCTGGTCGTAGGCGGTGATCAGCTCCTCGATGTTGTGGACGACAAACACGTCCTTCCACCCGCCGCCGGTGTTCGGCTTGAGCACGGCCGGCAGGCCCGTGTACGAAACGATGTGGTCCCAGTCCAGCGGGAACTGGAGGTTTCGCAGCGAGTACCGGTGGTCGATGTCGGGGATGTACTGCTTGTTCGGCAGCACCACGGTCTTCGGCACCGCGACGCCGAGCTTGCGCGCC
The DNA here is from genome assembly GCA_035511715.1 of Candidatus Acidiferrum sp. GTDB lineage: Bacteria > Chloroflexota > Dormibacteria > Dormibacterales > Dormibacteraceae > 40CM-4-65-16. The sequence continues at coordinate 6,150 of DATKFA010000221.1, forward strand.
AGCGTGCACTCGAAGAACTTCTCGTCAGCCTCCCACCAGAAGGGATCGTTGATCACGGTCGTTCCCAGGAGGACAGCGCTCTTCAGGTGGGCGCGGTAATACGGGACCTCGTGCGAGATGCGGTCGACCAGCACCGCGTGGTACGGCTCGAAGACTTCGGACGACCCGCCGAGAACCGCGAGCTCGGCGGTGATGCCGTCGCTCCTGCCTTTCGAGTTGACGGTCTCGATGAAAGGCGCCGGGAAGGTGTTTTCGCGTCCGACGAGTAGCCCTATGACCTTCTTGTTCATCCCCATGTCCCCTCCGGTGGCGGCGGTCTAGCCTGCCAGGTACGTGCGCATCATGTCCTTCCAGTACGGCCAATCGTGCGCCCATCCGGGCCAGATTTCGAGCCCTACCTCCACGCCCTTGGCCTGCAGCAGGCCGGCGAGCTTGCGCGAGTCCTCGACGTTCGGGTCCTGCTCTCCGGTGGCGATGACCTTCGGGTGCTCCCGGCGGAGCGGTCCGAGGTAAGCCTCGTCGGTCAGGCCGGGCAGGAACTCGAACAGGTTCGTGAAGTAGGTGTCGTCGTCGTGGTAGCCGTCGAGCCAGCGCGAGGTGTCGAAGGCGCCGCTGAGCGCTATGAACCCGCCGACGCTCGAGGGATGGCGCGCGGCCAGCAGCACCGCGTGGAGCGCGCCGAATGACGTGCCGGCCGCGACCGGCGGGCCGGCAAGGCGCGGAAGGATCTCGTTGACGATGTAGCTCTCGTACTGGAGGTGCCGTCGCACCCGGTCGGCGGGCGGCTTGTCCCGCGCGTACCACGATTCGCTATCGACGCTGTCAAGGCAGACGAGCTGGACCGCGCCGGACTCGATGAAGTCCGAGATGCCGGCGACGAGGCCGAAGTCCTCCCACTGGTAGAACCGTCCCTGCGACGTCGGAAACACGAGCAGCGTCCGGCCGGCGTGGCCGAAGTGCAGGAGCTCCATGTCGCGGCCGAGGCTCGGGCTGTATTCCTTGACGTAGTCGCGGTGCATCTCAGTGGTGGTGATGGTGCTCGTGGTCATGGTGATCGTGAACCATCTCATGTCCGGGCTGCGGGCTGCTCTCCATCGCGCGCAGCATCGCGACGCCGCCGGTCCTGAGGAAACGCCACCCCAGCAGGGCCGCAAGCCCCAGCGCGGCAACGTTCAGGTAGGTCGTGTAGTTCCAGGTCGGCCCCGACTGGAAGAAGGTGATCTGGCGGTGCGGCGGCGCCAGCCCGAGCGCCTGGAAGAAGGCCCCGATCAGCAGGCCGGCAAGGACCATCGCCCCGTACGACGTGACGAGCAGGTAAAGGCTCGTCCGCCAGCCGTAGTAGCGGCGGTAGATGTTGAGGATCGGCAGGATGATCAGGTCGGCGAAGATGAAGCTGATCACGCCGCCGAAGCTGATGCCGCCGTTCCACAGGACGACGGCCAGCGGGACGTTGCCGACCGAGCAGACGAAGCTCAGCATGGCGATGAGGGGCGCGATGATCGGACCCCAGAACGCATTGACGCTGGGGTGGCTGGTGAGGAAAAGCCCCTGCCAGAAGCTGTTCGGCACCCACGTCGCAAGCGCACCGGCGATGAGAAACCCCAGCGCCACGTCCTGGGCGACGCTGGCGACGTCCATGTAGAAGAAATGGGCGACGGAGGTGAAGCGGTCCACCGAGTGGTGCTCCATCGCCGCGT
>DATKFA010000222.1:0-2284 GCA_035511715.1 Candidatus Acidiferrum sp.
GAGCTGCACGAGCAAGCCGGGGACGAACACGTTGTAGGCGCCGCCCGGCGGGAAGCCGCGCATGGCCGCGATCGGCTTGAGCAGCGGCGCGAAAAGGACCAGATACAGCAGCGGCTGCAGCACACCGAGGGCGACCCATACGGGGTTGTGGATGAAGATCCCGAAGTAGCGGCCGAATATCAGCCACGTATCGCGCAGCACCTTCATGCTGCCGCCTCCCGCAGGGACCGGCCCGTCTGGCGCAGAAAAACGTCATCGAGGCTTGGCCGGTGAAGCTCGACCGTCATGAGCTGCAGGCTCGCTCCGTCCAGCAAACGCAGGATCGCCGGCATGGCGACCTCACCGCGGTCCACATATAGATGGACGGAGCCGCCCTCGAGCTTGGCCTCTCGCACGAACGGCTGGTCCTTGATGAGCTCGAAGGCCCGCTGCTGATCTCCCGCGACGCTGAGCGTGACGACGTCTCCTGCGACTGCGTGCTTCAGCTCCTCGGGCGTGCCCTCGGCGACGATCTTTCCGTAGTCGATGATCGCGACGCGGTCGCACAGCGCGTCTGCCTCGTCCAGGTAGTGGGTCGTCAGGAAGACGGTCACACCGCGGTCGTGCATCTTGCGGACCTCGTCCCACACTCGCGCGCGGCTCTGCGGGTCGAGGCCGGTCGTCGGCTCGTCGAGGAAGAGCAGCTGCGGGGCGTGCACGAGGCCGAGGCCGATGTCGAGGCGACGCTTCTGCCCGCCCGAGTAGGTCGCGACCTTGCGGTCGGCGGCGCCCTCCAGCTCGAGCATGTCGATCAGCTCGGCTGCGCGTCGCTGCGCTTGCGGGACGGACATCCCGTACAGCCGGCCCTGGAACACGAGCTCGGTGCGACCAGTGATCTCTCGGTCCGCGCCGCCCGCCTGGCCGACGTAGCCGATGCGCTCACGGATCCTCGCCGGTTCGGTCGCAAGCTCACACCCGGCGACGCGCGCCGTGCCTCCGCTCGGAGGCAGCAGCGTCGCGAGCATGCGCAGGGTCGTCGTCTTGCCCGCGCCGTTGGGGCCTAGAAAACCGAATATCTCGCCTGCCTGGACGCGCAGGTCCACGCCGGCGACCGCCACGACCTCGCGCCGCCGGGACTTGAAGACGCGGCGCAGGCCGCGTGTTTCGATTACTGCTTCAGGCGCCATCCGCGGAGATTCTGGCGGATGCAGTGATCCGGCCGCCGGTCAGCAGCTCCCAGAACGCCTCCTGCGCCGGCCCGCCGCGCGCGCTCCGGCGCACGGCGCTGATGGGGCGGAGCACCGACGGCACGGGCAGCCGTTTGACCTCGCCTCTGATCAGGTCGCCGGCGACAGCACGCTTGGGGAGTGCGCAGAAACCCAGCCCGGCGAGGAGGGCGGCCCGCACGTATTCGGGGTGGCCGAGGCTGAGGACGTCGACGCGGTCGTACGCGTCGCCGAGCATGGCGCGGACGTATTTCTCCGCCGACCACTGCGGTCCGCGCCCGAGGTAGAGGTGCTGGGCGAGATCGTCCTCGGAGATGCGGCGCAGGCGCGAGAGCGGATGGTCACGGTGCGCGACCAGGATCAGCTCGTCGCGCGTCATCTCGACGACGACCAGCTGGGGGTCAGGCTCGGTTTCGATGACCGCGCAGTCGAGCGTGCCCACCAGCACCCGCCGGCAGAGGTCGGCCGACGGCTCGACGGACATTCCGAGCTTGATCCCGGGGTGCTGGCGGGCGAACTCGGCCAGGTACGGCGGCACGTAATACGTCGCGCAGGTAGGGCTTGCGCCGAGCTCGAGCGACCCCGCCTGGAGGTGGCGCATGGCCAGCGCCGAGTCCTCGACGACCTCGACCGAGCGCAGCGCAGCCCGGCACGTGTCGGCCATCCGGCGGCCCGCGTCGGTGAGCCTCACGCGGCGCCCGTCGCGCTCGAGGAGCTGCAGGCCGACGGCGCGTTCGAAGTGGCGCACCTGCTGTGTGACGGCCGCCTGTGTGAGGAACAGCGATACCGCCGCTCTGGAGATATGCTCGGTTTCAGACACCGCGACGAAGGACCTGAGCTGCTCTAGCGTGAATGTTGGGCGTCTCACGGCGACATATTAGTCCAGCTTATGAAAGTGATTACAAAAGAAGACACGAATTCGCCTTAATAAATGCTGAACTCCGGCGTTGTACGGACTACCGTTCACAGCATTCGCGCCGACTGGGCGAAAGGAGGGAAGGAAGTAAATGATCTGGCGAAAAAGCCGCCGCCAGAGCGGCCAGGGCATGGTGGAGTATGCCCTGATCCTGGTGCTGGTT
>DATKFA010000223.1:0-6083 GCA_035511715.1 Candidatus Acidiferrum sp.
GAAGGACCGAGCGCCGTCGTAGAAGGTCTCGGTGCCGCCGACTGTCGGATCGCCGAACGCGTCGAAGTGGATCGACAACAGTGCCGAGGCGCCGGCGGCGTTGGCGCAAGCGGCGCGCGTCAGGAGGTCGCGATGCACGGCCGACGCGGTCAACGCGCCGCTGACCGAGTCTGCGCTGGCCATGCTCGCCACGGAAGTGTCGTTGGTGCGCGAGAGGACGACGCGATAGCCGTCCTCCTGGAGCAGACCGGCGAGGCGCGTTCCGACTGTGAGGGCCACGTCTTTTTCGAGCACCGTCTTTCCCCCCGACTCGCCCACCACGCCCGGGTCGAGGCCTCCATGTCCTGGGTCGATGAAGACCGTCTTCGCGACCTGGACCTGCGGAGGCGCAAAGCTCATGCATGCGCCCGGCTCGAGGCTGGTCAACGCCACCTGGCTTTCGACGCTGCCTGGACCGGGCGGGCGCAGCCCGGAGCCTCGAACAGCGCCAATGACCGCAGGCACCGCCAGGAGGCAGGTGGCCATGAGCGCGGCGAGAAGCGCTGAGCGAAGCAGAGTGAAAGGTCTCTGCCGGCGCCGAGTGCGGGCGGGAGCGTGGGCGGGGTTTGCGATCGGCCGCGTCATTCTAACGGCCGATTACGATGCCGTTACTTGATCCGGCCGTTCTCCGAGGTGGCGATCTTCTTGGCGGCCATTGGATCGAAATTGAGCACGGCAAGGAACACATCGAAGGTCTTGTTCTGCCACAGGGCGATGTAGAAGGTCTGGTTCGACAGCGACTGGCTCACCACGACCGAGTTGGCGGTCAGGCCGCTCTTCGTGCCCTGGATCGACGATGACCCGCTGGCGCTGAGGCTCGACGCCGTCACGCCGAAAATCGAGTCGTTCGTGTACGTGTTGGCGGCGCTCTTCGCGTTCTGGAACTGCAGGACGAAGTCGATCACGAGCCGATAGGGCACCGCGGCGGGGTCGTTGCGCCCGCTCGCGAAGTCGGTGCAGTGGCTCTTGCTGTCGGTGTAGATCGCGGTGTACGCGGCGGTGGCGCCGTTTTTCTGCGCCTGGCTCCATTCGTTTGCCGCTGACTTCGACGTGCTCGGATCGGGCCCCTGTTCCTTCTGAATGAAGTTCTGGATGTCACCGCTGAGGTCGCACCTGACCATGTCCTTGGGCACATCAGACGGCTGCACCGCAACCGTGGCCGCGGTCGGTCCGGTCGGCGCATTCGACGTTCCACCGCACCCGGCTACAACGGCGAGGAGAAGAATCGGAATGAATCGGGGCATTCAGGCCAGGCTACCGGAGAGCCGATGGGGCTCGTTGATTATCATGACCACGGCCTCGACATGTCCCTCGCCCTCCAGGCCGCATCGAACGAGTACATAGGCTGGCTTCAGCTCGAAGCGAACCGCAGCCCGAACACAGTTCGCGCCTACGACTCGGAGATCCGCAAGCTGCTGGGCTTCCTCGCCGCCAAAGGCCACTCGCTCACGGTCGACGGGCTGCGTCACGAAGACCTGCGCGCCTACCAGCAGTACCTCGCCGGTCGCCTGAAGAGCCCGGCCTCGCGCGCACGCGCGCTCGTCGCGATCCGGTCTTGGCTGCGCTGGATCGCACGCGAAGGATTGATCGAGCGTGATCTCTCCAACGGCATCACGCTCCCCAAGCTCGAGCAGCGGTTGCCCAAGCCGATCGATCCCGAGGAGCTCGCGCGCCTGCTCGCCGCGCTGCCGCACGAGACGCAGGCCGAGAAGCGAGACCGCGCGCTCGTCCAGTTCCTCATCAGCACCGGCTGCCGAATCTCCGAGGCCCTCGCCCTCGACCGGACCGATTTCCCGCGCTCAGGCAGCCGGCTGGTCGTCACCGGCAAAGGCAGCAAGCAGCGGAGCGTCTACCTCACGGCAGACGCCCGCGAGGCGATGGAGGAATATCTGAGCGTGCGCGAGGACGCGTGCCTTGCGATGTTCATCAACTTCGATCGTTCCGCGGGCGATGACCGGGAGCGAAGGCTGACCGCCGCCGGTGCGCGCTACATCGTCAAGCAGATCCGCCGCGAGCTCGGTGCCTGGTCGTTCAAATCACCGCACGTCGCGCGCCACACGGCGGCGACGACGCTCCTCGAGGTGACGGGTGGCGACGTGAGGCTTGTGCAAGAGGTCCTGGGGCACGCCAACCTGAACACGCTGCAGGGCTACACGAAGATCGTGGACAGCCGAAAACAGGAGGCGTACCGGCTCTACCAGGAGTTTCTCGACCGCACGAAGAAGGCTTAGTATCTGCGCGTGACCGAGCTCAAGCAGGCGAAGCTGCTGCAGGGTCTGCCGGACTCTGAGGTGCGCTCGCTCGAGAAGCAGCTGAAGATGGTCAAGCACCCCGCCGGCCAGCGCATTATTGTCCGGGGCGACGGCGGCGTCGGTTTCATGATCATCATGGACGGCACCGTCACGGTCACGACCGTCCAGGGCAAGACTCGCAAGCTGGGCCCGGGCGACTCTTTCGGGGAGATGGCTCTTCTCGACATGGAGGGCCGCAGCGCGAGCGTCACCGCCGACACCGACGTGACCCTCGCCACGATCCCCGAGTGGAACTTCAAGCCTTTCCTGAAGGAGCACCCGGAGGTCACCTACCGCCTGCTCCAGACGTTGAGCCGGCGCGTGCGCCAGGCAGAGGGCGACACCTAGGCCGTCCAACCCGGTTCGCCGCCTCTATAGTTCGCCGGTGACTCCCGCCCGGCCTGTTGGCTATGGCATCGATTTCGGCACGAGCAACAGCTCGATATCGGTGGCTTACAAAGATCACGTCGAGGTGCTGCCGCTGGGACGATCGGCCGCGCGCATTCTGCCGTCCTTCGTCTACCTGCACCGCGCCGGGCGGCGAGCTGCCGGAGACGAGGCGGTGAAGACCTTCCTCATGTCCGGCCATGAGAAGACCGAGTGTTGGAACTGTCCGCTCGCGCCGTACGGCTGGGATACCGACTGCCGCCAGTACCGCAAGGGCGGCGGCTGCAACGACGCGCGGCTGCTGTCAGGCGTAAAGCACGACCTGGCCAAGCTCAGCTTCGCCGGGACCAATTCATGGGCGATCGACTTCAGCGTCGGCTCGCTGGTCAGTGTCGTCCTGGACCGGCTCAAGGACGAGGCCGATGCCGCGACCGGCCACGACGTCGGCTCGGTCGTGCTCGGGCACCCCGTGGTCTTCGCGGGCAGTGACCCCGAGAACCGCGCCGCGTCCGACGCCGAGGCTTTTCGGCGCCTCGAGCAGGCGGCTCGGGAGGCAGGGTTCGTGGAGGTCGCGTTCCTGCCCGAACCGACCGCGGCGGTCATCGAGGGCCACTCCGACGAGGGAGTCGAGATCGCCGTCGACTTCGGCGGTGGCACATTCGACGTTGCGGTGCTCGACTCGCGCGCGGGCAGCCCTCGAGTCGCGGGCACGGCCGGCGTCGCCATCGGGGGCGAGGTGCTCGACGGCGTGCTGTTCGACACGATCGTCGGACCGGAGCTTGGTCTCGACGGGCTGCCGAGCTGGCTCTTCAACGAGATGCGGACGGCAAGCTCGGTGCGGCTGCTCATGGCCGATCCCGGGATCCCGAACATCCTCGCGCGGGTCGGCGGCACCGCGGCGAACGTGGTGGACGCGATCCTCTACCGAGGGCTCGCGTACGACTTCTACCAGGCGATCGAGGCTGCCAAGATCGCGCTCTCGGGAGAGGATGCGACCACCCTCGAATTTGGTCCGCTGGGTCTGGAGGTGACGATCCGCCGGACGACGTTCGAGTCGATGATCCGGCCGGAGCTGGACCAGGTCGCGCTGACCATCGGGCATGCGCTGGATGTGGCGGGCATCGCCGCTGGCGATGTCGATCGCGTGCTGATGACCGGCGGCTCGGCCTACATCCCGGCGTTTCGCCGCGACCTCTCCGCGATGTTCGGAGAGGAACGACTCGAGCAGCGCGACGCGTTCACCGCCGTCGTGCACGGACTTGGCGTACGAGCCCAGCAGCTCTGGACACGAGCCGCGGTCAGCCCGTAGTCTCCGACGGGAATGTTCATTGGAGCGCACACGATCATCGAAAGCGCGGACGCCGACGCTGACCGCGCCTTCTTGCGCGACGTCCTTGGTCTCGAATCGGTCGATGCGGGAGGCGGCTGGCTGATCTTCGGCCTGCCTCCCGGCGAGCTTGCAGTCCACCCGGGCAAGAACGGCCACCACGAGCTTTACCTGATGTGCGCCGACCTCGACGTCACCCTGGCCGAGCTCAGGCGCAAAGGCGTCCGGATCGGCGACGAGATTCGCGACGAGCGGTGGGGCAGGCTCGCGACCATGACGCTGCCAGGAGGCGGCGAGCTCGCCATCTACGAGCCGAGGCATCCCAGCCCACCCCATCGCTGAACGATCCGTGCGTCGACAAAGACGTCAGCGATAAGCGGAGAGGAAAACCTTCACAGCTGAGTCGGCAATGTGATTCAGCTCGTCGTCCTGGGGTGCGGAGATGAACATCCCACGGTCCAGCGGAACGCCGAGCGCCAGCCAGACGAAATGCTCGGCCGCGGCGTTCGCGTCGTCGACGTGCAAGCGTCCGTCCTGGCTGAGCTGCCCGAAGAGGTGCGCGAATGCCGCAATCACTCGCTGCGGCACGCGTTCGTAGTAGGCGCGGGCAATTGCTGGGAAGCGGCCCGCCTCGGCGATGACCAGGCGTCGAAGACGCAGCACGTCCGGGCGAGAGACGAAATGGACATAGTCACGGGCGATCCTGACCAGACCCTCTTCGACGTCGGGTCCGACGGAAAGACCGGCGATGAAACCGTCCACGCGATCGGCGTTGCCGAGAACCAGGTCCGCGAACAGCTCCTCCTTGTTGGCGAAGTGGGTGTAGATGGTCTGCTTGGAAACCTGGGCCGCCGCGGCGATGTCGCCCATGCTCGTTCCCTGGTAGCCCTTCTCCAGAAAGAGCGTCGCGGACGCATCCCGAATCGCGCCTGAGCTGGCCAGCCGCCCGGCGCGGCGGCGGGGCTCGGCTGCTTCCTCAACCATTTGGCCTCCACAGATTAGTTCTTGCGTACTGATCAGTCTAGTACTATGATTCGAGTACTGATCAGTCTAGTACTCACAAAGTCAGAGGAGGTTTCGGACATGAGCAGTGTCATCGCGATGGACGGATACACCGACCGGGAATGCCGGCCGCACAGGATCACGCGGAGCCTTTTGGGCTACGGCGTGCTGGCCGGCCCGGTGTACGTCGTGACCGCCCTGGCCCAGGGCCTACTCCGGCCGGGGTTCGACCTGATGCACGACGACGTCAGTCTCCTGAGCAACGGCAGCCTGGGGTGGATCCAGATCGCCAATTTCATCGTCACCGGGGCATTCGTGATCGCAGCCGCGGTCGGCATGGCTCGCGCACTCGGTAGCAGCTCCTCGTGGGGCCCGCGGCTGCTGGGCGGCTACGGCCTTGGCCTGGTCGCCGCCGGGGTCTTCGTCGCCGACCCGATGAACGGCTTCCCGGCGGGCACGCCTGCCGGCCGGCCCGAAGCCCTCAGCCTGCACGGCGTTCTCCACATCGTCGCGGCGGCGGTCGGCTTCCTATGCCTCATTGCCGCCTGCTTCGTGCAGGCTCGGCGCTTCGCCAGGGAACGACGCAGCCGGTGGACGGGGTTCTCGGTGCTCACCGGTGTCTTCTTCCTGCTGGCGTTTGCGGGCGTTGCGTCCGGATCAACCAGCGCGATCGTGGTGCTCGGATTCTGGGCGGCGGTGATCGTCTCCTTTACCTGGATCGCCGCGGTCTCGATCGACCTCTACCGCAAGACTCTGGTCAGTCCGACAACAGCCTGAATCCGATATGGCGGCCGCGGCTCTGGGAGAGCGTGAACCAGAGCCGCAGCACGCCGTCCACGGCGTCCACCGCATCCGTGCCGCCAACCCGTACGGGCCGCACGCCGGCGTCGGTTATTAGCTGTTCAATGGCTTCGTCCGGCCCGGCGTAGAACAGGTCGGGCCGCTCGCCGCCGACCAGCGGCTCGGCGAAGACGTCGAAGCCGTACGTGTTGAACGCCCGGTAAAGCCTCGCCTTCGGCGCCAGCGCTGAGATCTCG
>DATKFA010000224.1:0-2411 GCA_035511715.1 Candidatus Acidiferrum sp.
CTCGATGTCGGCGATCAAAGAGGCCCTCGTGGCCCTCGGTCTGTCCGACGTGCGGACTTACATCAACTCGGGCAACGTCATCTTCTCAACCCCCGCATCGGACACTCCCCGCCTCACCGCACGGATCGAGAGCGCGCTCGAGCAGCACACGGGCATGGCGATCAAGGTGCTCGTCATGGATCACGCGGCCCTCGAGAAGCTCCTCGACGCGATCCCGCGAACTTGGGTCGACGACAAAACGATGCGGACATACGTCCTGCTGCTGTGGAAGGAGATCGACGATCGTACGATCCTCGACAGACTCCCGATCAAGCCCGGCGTCGATGAGCTCATGTACACGCCGGGGGCCGTCATCTGGCGCGTCGATCGCGAGAACGTGAGCAGAAGCCACATGAACAGAATCGTCGGCACGCCCCTCTACAAGAAAATCACCATGCGCAGCGCGAACACGATGCGAAAGCTCAACGAGCTCACTGGGGCACATACGTGACCGTCAGCGTCGGTACGGCTACATCTTCAGCTGGCCGACTTCGATCAGGTGACCATCGGGTCGCGGATGTACGCGCGGATCTCGAACCCGTGGTCCTTCGGCTCTGTCAGGAAGTGCGCTCCCCTGGCCGACCACTCCTTATAAGCCCACGCGATGTCGGCGACTCGCATGTTGATGAAGGCGCTGGCGCGATCGGGGTCGGCAGGAGTCGACAAAGTGACCGTCGGCTTGTCATCCGTTGGTCCGCCTCCGACGTTGAGAGTCAACCACGTGTTGGCCACCTTGATGATCGCGGGGTCTTTCTCGCGGACCACCTTGCCGTCGAATATCGAGCGATAGAACTCACGCGATCGCTCCTGGTCTGAGACCACCAGGAAGTTGGTCACCACAAAACCGCTGGCCGGCGCAGGAAAGTCATCGCGGTCCATATTCATCCCCTCAATGTGTGGGTAGTGGCTCGTTCCAGAGTATCGGCTGAGCGTCAGACCCGGGATTCGCCGGCCAGTCCGCGAACGTCAATCTCCAGGTTCAGGTCATCGATCGGCGGTCGCGAGAAGAACCAGCGCAGGCCCGGCCGAACCAGCTCCGCGAAGCGGGGCAGCTCGCCGGCGGCGAACAGCTCATGGTCGGCGCGGGTCGCATAGAGCTGGGCTTCGGTCACGTCGACCCAGTCGACCCCGAGCGCGGTCATGTTCGCGTCGATCGTCTGGACGATGGCCTTCCAGAAAGCGGGCAGGCCGCCCTTCGTGCCTGGCGGCTCGGGCACACCGGAGATCACGAAGCTGTCTCGGGCAGACGTGCTCTCGATCGTGTAGCAGAAGGCATGAAGGCCGGGCTCCGCGGGAGGGTCGAACTCAGGCGCGACGTTCGTGCGCGCAGGTGCCATGTGGCCCTCGACCCGCAGGCCCCAGCGCTCGTGCTGTGCGACGTAACCGCGGTTGAACTCGTCAAAGCCCGCGCGCGACAGCGGCTTCGGGACGCGGAGCTCCATCGCGCAGAGGGCGGCGGGCGGGCGACCGGCTCCATCCAGCGTTTGCTCGACCAGGCGGAAACCCTCCGCGAGCGGTGTATGACGAGGCGCGGTCCGCCGCACGATCCCGAAGCCGGGCTCCGCCGCGACGCCGGCGGAAAATGGGCCATCCGTCGCGAGAAAACGAAAGCCACCCGGACCCTTGATCACCGGCATCGGCCCAACCCTAACCCGCCGCCTCGCAGTACGCATAGATCGCATCGCAGATCGCCGAGCCAAGCCTGAGCCGCTCCTCGTCACTGCCCGCGGTGTCCCGGATGCCGTCAAACACCGCGAGCACGCCGGCGGCTTCGCCGGGCGCGCCCTCGTGGTGCGGAAGGTCGGCGCCGTGAATGATCGCGGCCATCCGGCGAAGCGCTGGATCGCGCAGCTCGTACTTCTCGAGCAGCGTCTCGAAAGTGCAGCTGCCATCGCGGTGACTGAGCTCTGCGCCCCGGATGTCGAAAGGCACTCCATCGACGCGACTGATGTCGCGGGTGCGCGGAATGAATTCGAAGGTCGCGTCCGGATCCACGAATCGCCTGATCGCCCACGCCGTCGCGATGCGGTCGACATGGATGTGCTCGCGGGTGACGAAGTGCACAGGATCAGATACTAGATTGCAACATGCGTTGCATGTAATGTATGTTGCAATCGATGCAACGCCTTCTACGACTCTTCGACCCTGAGCTGCCTCCCAAGGTCTGGCTGCTCCAGCTCGGCGTCTTCATCAACTTCCTCGGCAACGGCATGGTCGCACCGTTCCTGGTGATCTACCTCCACTTCGGCCGCGGGATCCCCCTGGGGCTGGCCGGCTCAGCTGTGGCCCTCGGGGGCATCACGGCGGTCACCTCCGGCCTTGTCGCCGGCTCGCTGGCCGACCGGATCGGGCCGCGCAACATCCTGGTGGCG
>DATKFA010000225.1:0-4370 GCA_035511715.1 Candidatus Acidiferrum sp.
GGGTGCGCCGATGCGTGACGTCGAATCGATCGAGCTGCGACTAGCGGCCGTCGACGAGCTGGTCGCAGCGCCAGGCCTGCGAGATCGACTCGAGAATGCCCTCAAGCCGGTCGGGGACCTCGAGCGCCTGGCGGCACGGGCGGCGCAGGGCCACGCCACGGCGCGCGAGCTCGTGGCGCTCCGGCGCTCGCTCGAGGCCGTGCCCGCGGTGCGGGACGCGCTCGGCGCTTCCGAAGCGCTGGTGACACGCGAGCTCACCAGCCAGGTGGGCGCTTCGCCCGAGCTGGCAGCCACACTCACGCGCGCTCTCGTCGACGACCCGCCGCTGACCGCCCGGGACGGTGGGGCGATCCGGGCCGGATTCGACGCCGACCTGGACCAGATCTCGGAGGCGTCGCGCGGCGCGCGCGAGTGGATCGGCAAGCTCGAGTCGTCCGAACGGCGCCGGACCGGCATCAAGTCGTTGAAGGTCGGCTTCAACAAGGTCTTCGGCTACTACATCGAGGTCAGCCACGCCAACACGGCGCGTCTGCCTGACGACTACGTTCGCAAGCAGACGCTCACCGGTGGCGAGCGCTACTTGACGCCAGAGCTGAAAGAGAAAGAGGCGATCGTCCTCAGCGCGCGGGAACGCATCGCCGCACGCGAGCTCGACATTCTGCAGGAGCTCTGCCGAGCTGTCGCTGGGGCCGGACCGGCTCTCCGCGCCACGGCGCAGGCGGTCGGCATGGCCGACGCGCTGCTGAGCCTCGCGACAGGTGCCGCGGATTACGGCTGGCGCCGTCCGGTGGTCGATGCGGGCCTGCGGATGCGGATCAAGGCCGGCCGCCACCCGCTCGTCGAGCGGAGCCTTCCCGCGGGCGTTTTCGTTCCCAACGACCTCGACCTCGACGCCGAGAGCGCGCAGGTCGTGATCCTGACTGGACCCAACATGGCCGGCAAGTCGACTTATCTGCGGCAGGCTGCGCTGATAGTCCTGCTCGCCCAGTGCGGGAGCTTCGTACCCGCGGAGTCGGCGACGATCGGCCTGGTCGACCGCGTGTTCACCCGCGTCGGTGCGCATGACGACATCAGCGCGGGCATGTCGACCTTCATGGTCGAGATGACTGAGACCGCCTACATCCTCAACCACGCGACGCGGGCGTCGCTTGTGATCCTGGACGAGGTGGGGAGGGGGACGTCGACCTACGACGGCGTCTCGATCGCACAGGCGGTCGTCGAGTACCTTCACGACACTCCGAAGCTCGGCTGCCGCACCCTGTTCGCCACGCACTACCACGAGCTCACCGCGCTCGCGGAGCGCCTCCCACGGGTGCGCAACGAGCGCGTGGAGGTGCTCGAGGAAGGCGACACGGTACGTTTCCTTCACCGCGTCGTGCCGGGCGGCGCCGATCGGTCGTACGGGATTCATGTGGCTGCGGTCGCGGGATTGCCGTCCGGAGTCATCGCCCGGGCGCGTCAGGTCCTGACCGATCTCGAGCTGCAACGCCCGCTCGAGCCACCGGAGGTGCAGCTCGGCCTTCCCATGGAGATGACGCCCGACGCCCTGCGCAGGGAGCTCGCGGCGATCGACCCCGAGGCGCTCAGCCCTTTGGAGGCGCTGCAGAAGCTCTACCAGCTCCGGGCCAAACTCTCATGAGGGGCGCCCTGCGCGCGCCCGGCGCTCCATGATCCAGCTGCTGCCGCCCGAGGTCGCCGACGCCATCGCGGCGGGCGAGGTGATCGAGCGACCGGCGTCCGTGGTGAAAGAGCTGATCGAGAACGCTCTCGACGCTGGAGCGGGGCGCGTCAACATCGACGTGAGAGGAGCGGGGAAGACGTCGATTCGCGTCAGCGACGATGGCGCGGGCATTCCGGCCGCCGAGCTCGCGACCGCATTCGTGCGCCATGCCACGAGCAAGCTGACGACGCTTGCGGACCTGTCCGTCATAGCGTCCTTTGGGTTCCGAGGCGAGGCTCTGGCCAGCATCGCCGCGGTGGCCGACGTCGAATGCTCCAGCGGAGGCGCGGTCCTGCGGATCCGCGCCGGCGAGGTCGTCGAGCAAGGCGCAGGCCCGCTGCTGCCCGGGGTTGCGATCGAGGTGCGCGACCTGTTCGCCAACGTGCCTGCCCGCCTGAAATTCTTGAAGAGCGACGCGACCGAAGTCGCCGCGATCAAAGATGTCGTAACGGCATTCGCATTGCTGCACCCGCGGGTCCGCTTCCACCTCACCGTGGACAGCCGCGCAGCGGTCAGCACGACCGGAGACGGCGACCTCAGACGCGCGATCGCCTCCGTCTACAGCGCACCAGTCGCGGACGAGATGCTCGACGTGGTCTCCACAGCACTCGTCGCCGGCATGGTGAGCCAGCCCCGACTCAGCCGGGGCAGCCGCGACGGGATGGTGCTGGCGGTCAACGGGCGCCCGATCGCCGCGCGCTCCCTGGTCTACGGGCTGGAGGAGTGCTATCAGGGTCGTCTCGAGCGCGGACGGCATCCGATCGCGGTCATCGACATCGCCATCGACCCGGAGATGGTCGACGTGAACGTGCATCCCGCCAAGAAGGAGGTGCGGTTCCGCGACGAAGGCGCGATCTTCGCCGCCCTGCAGCGCGCCGTCCGCGCCGCTCTCGACGGCAGCGACCCATTCCGATATCGGCCCACCGAGACGTTCGTTGCGACCGCGGCGTCGGCGATCGCTCCCCTGAACGTTCACGAGGCGCCGGCCATGGTCGCGGTGGCCGAGCCGAACGGGCACGCGAACGGCAGCGTCCTCCGACCGATCGGCCAGGTGGGACCGGGCTACCTGGTGGCCGAAGGCCCGCACGGACTCGTGCTTGTCGACCAGCACGCCGCGCATGAGCGCGTGCTCTACAACCGGCTGCTGGAGCGCCTCCGAAGCGGTCGAGGGGCCAGCCAGCCGCTGCTCATACCGCAGGCGGTGGACGTCGAGCCGTTGCTGATCGCCGCCGCCGTCGACCACCGCGAGGAGCTCGCCCAGCTGGGTCTGGAGCTCGAGGAGTTCGGCCCGCGCAGCCTGCGCATCACCGCGGTTCCGGTCGAGCTACCGGCCGGCCGAGCCACAGCCGCGATCCAGGAGACTCTGGCCGCGCTGGCCGAGCACCGCGGTGACGCGGCGATGACGAAGGCTGCCGCGGCGCTCGCCTGCCACTCGGCGGTCAAGTTCGGCGACGTTCTCGACATCGCCGAGCAGCGCCGCCTGCTCGCCGACCTCGAGACGACCGAAGAGTCGATCACGTGTCCGCACGGACGCCCGACCAGACTGCTCGTCGAATGGCAGGAGCTGACTCGCCACTTCCGGCGGAATTACTGAAGGACCGAGTCCCCGTCATCGTCGGGCCGACCGGGATCGGCAAGTCGCAGCTGGCGTTCGAGCTCGCCCTGCGACTCGGCGGCGAGATCGTGGTGGCGGACTCGCGGCAGGTGTACGAACGACTCGACATCGCGACCAACAAACCGAGCCCCGAGATGCGGCGTCGCGTCCGCTACCACATGATCGATTTCGTCGACCCGTCGCTCAACTTCAATGCTGCGCAGTACGTCCGCGGTGCAACGGATGCAATCGACGACATCACTGCACGAGGCCGGGTGCCGATCGTCGAAGGCGGCACGATGCTCTACGTCGACGCGCTGAGCGACGGTTTCACGCTTACCGGCATCCCGCCCAACGCGGCGCTGCGCAAGGAGCTCGAGCCGATCGACATCGATTCTCTGCGAGCCCGGTTGCTCGCCGTCGATCCTGATCCGGGCGTCGATCTCCGCAACCCGGTGCGCGTCATTCGCGCATTGGAGATCCTCGAGGCGGCGGGGCCTCCGCTGCGGCGCCTGCGTACCCGGACTCCACCGCGGTGGCAGCCGATCCGCATCGGATTGACGGCAAGCCTCGACGTCATCGATTCGAGACTCCGGGAGCGAAGCCGTCGCCAGGTCGACCGTGGCCTCGTCGCCGAGACGCAGCAGGCACTTGCCGACGGTGTGCCGCCCACCGCGCCGGTGCTGACCGGGATCGGCTATGCGGACGCGCTCGCACATCTCCGCGGCGAGCTGACTCTGGATGAGCTTCCTGAGGCGATGGCGCGCTCCAATCGGCGCTACGCGAGAAGGCAGCTGCGCTGGTGGCGCCGAGATGGGCGCGTCCGATGGTTCGAGATCGAGCCCGATCCCTTGCCGGGTATCCTCAATTATCTGAATGAGTAAGACAGTGGCCGGAGCGAAACGCCTCGGCCGGATTCCCCCATATCTCTTCGCCGAGATCGATCGCAAGGTGCAGCAGAAGAAGCGAGCGGGAATCGACGTCATCTCGCTGGGCATCGGTGATCCAGACCTGGCCACGCCCGGTCGCATCGTCAGCGTGCTCCAGGAAACGGCG
>DATKFA010000226.1:0-3765 GCA_035511715.1 Candidatus Acidiferrum sp.
CAGCAGCTTCACCCCGGTGCCGGTGACGATGAGCTCGGCGGCAAGCTGCAGCGCCGCGGCAAGCTGGTTCTTCGACGAGTAGACGAGCTTGACCTTGTCGCTGTAGTCCGCCATGGGCTGGTAGCTCGACGCCGAGGTGCGCAGGGTCGCCATCGTCTCGGTCGCGGTCGCGATCGCGGTGTCGAAAAGCGCGCCGTAGATGCCGGGTGTCCCCTTGTACAGCGCGCCGACGGCTGCCTCCACCTCGGTGCCGCCGGTGAAGCCGAACTTCTTCTGGTCCTGGATCACCGTCAAAGTCGCTTGAAGGTCGCGCAGCGCTCCGGGCGCGTCGGTCGCGCCGCACGCGCAACCGGTCAGTGGGTGGCCGTTCGAGCCGTAGTTGGTCGCGAGGGTTCGGCCTAGCCAGCCGTCCACCTGACGCCGGGTCGGGTCGCCCGTCTCCCAGATCCGGATCGATTCGAAGTGAGAAAAGGTCGGGTTCGGATAGCCGACGCCTTGAACAACCGCGACCTTGCCCTTGTCCCACAGCGACTTGATGCCGGCCAGGTTGTGGTTGAGGCCGTACTGCGTGTTGAGCGGCAGCGCCTGCGACACCATCGGTCCGGCGAGCCTGGGTCGCAGGTCGTGCAGCGTCGGATCCGCGAGCGGCACCAGCGTGCGCAGGCCGTCGTTGCCGCCGGCCAGCTGGATCATCACCAGGATGTTGTCGTTGGCGATGCCCTCTTTCTTCGCCGCGTAGACGGCGCGCGCAAACGCGTCGGGAACCGCCGCGTAGCCCGCGGCCAGACCCGAGGCGCCGGCGCCGAAAACGAGTCCGGCCTTCAGGAAGTCGCGGCGCTTGAGCTGATTGATGCCAACTTCTTTCGTCATCTTTCGTGCACCTACTTGAGCTGGAATTCCGGCGAGGCGAGGAGGACGAACCAGCGGGCGCGGTCATCCGTCGCCTGGTTGAAGAACGTCGAGGTCTGCGGGCTCAAAACACCGTCGACTTGCGCATGCACCGCGTCCGACGCCTTCGGCAGCGTGCCCTTGACCTGGGCGAGCGCGGCCGTCACGAAGTTGACCCGCTCGACCACCGTGTTGGACGAGATCCACGACTCGTTGTTGGGCCACCCGTTGACGTCGGGCGGGTCGAAGAGGCTCTGCCCCATCCCCGAACCTGATCCCGCGATCACCTTCGAGGCCGTGGCCGGCGCGGCACCTAGAGCGCGGGTGGCATGGACCATGAACTCGACCGGCGACTTGATGAGGCTGCGGTAGCTGGCGTCTGCGCTGAACTCGGGGCTGGTGAAGATCGCGTGCATCAACGTCTTCACGTCGTACTTGCTGCGCCGGAACGTGTCGGCGAGCGAATTCACGTAGCTCTGCGACGGCCGCGCGGTGACGAAATGCGTCGCGAGCTTGCGGGCGAGGAGGGCCGCGGTGGCCGGCTGCGAGAGGATGCGATCGATCACCCCCTGCGTGTCGAGCGGCGCGGTCTTGCCGAGATAAGTGACGCTGCCCTTGTATGCGCGGCGCTGGTTGAAGACCCCCGTCTTCTGGCCCGCATAGACAGGCAGCCTCTGCGTCACGTTGTTGTTCTTGTCCACGACGACGGTGGCGACGGTGTCCGGCTGCGGCTCGACCCAACCCGCGAGGGCCTTGGCGCTCTCGCGCACGTCATCTTCGGTGTAGTTACCCGCGCCCATGGTGAAAAGCTCCATGAGCTCGCGCGAGTAGTTCTCGTTGGGGCTCTGGCCTGTGGATGTCGCGAGGTCGAGGTAGCGCAGCATCGCCGGGTCGGTGGTGACCTGCATCAGCATCGAGCGCAGGTCGGTCAGGCCCATGCGCCGCCAGGTGAGGTTCTGCCAGTACATGAACGTGTCGTTGGCGGTCTTGCGGTAGTCGCTGGTGAAGTGGCCGTGCCAGAAAAGCGTCATCCGCTCCGCGAACGGCGTCGAGGTGCTGAGCATTTGGTCGATCCACCACTGCTGCAGCTGCACGATCGGAAAGCGACCGCCGGGCGTGTTGGCGAACGCGGGCACGGGCGGCTCAGCAGGTCTGGTTTCGAGCAGGCGGTCGACTGTCTTGTTGAAACCGTCCGACATTGCCGACTCGAGCTGCGCAGGCGTGTACCCGAACGTCGACCGGCGCAGCAGCTGCATGACGCGTGCGGATTCGGACTGCAGCGGCGAGAGCCAGTCCGTCCCCGACCCATGGCGCTGCGATCCGATCTGCTGCATCGAGCCGCCGAGGAGGCGAATCACACCGACGCCGATTCCGGTGGCGGCGGCCGCGGCGAGCACCTGGCGGCGGGTCATGCCCCGGCGCGGAGTGGGCGCGGCGACGGTCTGTCCTTCGATCGGTGCGAGGCTCACGCTCCAATTCAATGCTGCCGCGCCGACGGCGGCATTAGCTGGATGTGAAGAATTCGTAAGCGCGCGTAGGATCACGGTCACGCCAAATGCCGCGCCTGGTACCGATGTCGAGCGTAGACGCGGCCTGGTTGGGGATGGAGGACCCGACCAATCTGATGATGGTGACGGGCCTCCTCATGCTCGAGGGCAGGGTCGAGCCGAAGCGCCTGCGCACCCTCCTCGACAGGCGGCTCGCGCCCTTCGGCCGTTTCCACCAGCGCGTGGTCCGGCCGCGGACGCGGGCCGGTATGCCGCACTGGCAGGACGACGCCAACTTCGACATCGACAACCACGTGAGCCACATCGCGCTGCCGGCACCCGGAGGCGAGAAGGAGCTGAGCGCTTTCGTCAGCGAGCAGATGAGCACGCCGCTCGATTTCACGAAGCCGCTGTGGCACATGCACCTCATCGATGGCTTCGGCGGCGGATCGGTGGTGCTGGCGCGGATCCACCACTCGATCGCCGACGGCATCGCGCTGGTGCGCGTGATGCTGTCGCTGACCGACCCCACGGCGGATGCCTCACCGCGACGTCGCACCGCCGCTTCGTCGAATCACTCGGGTCCGCTCGCTTGGCTCCCGCGCGCCGCCGGCGGCGCCGCGAAATTGCTGCAGGATCCGGGGCGCGTCGCCGAAGGCGCGTACCGCCTCGGCCGGCTGGTCCTTCTGCCGCCGGATCCGCCAACGCCTTTCAAGGGCGCGCTCGGGCGGCGCAAGCGTGCGGCGTGGTCCAACCCGGTGCCGCTCGAGGACTTCAAGGCCATCGGCAAGGCCTACGGCGCGACGGTCAACGACGTGCTGGTCGCCACCGCGACTGGAGCGCTGCGCCGCTACCTCGAAAGGCGTGGCGAGTCGACCAAGGGTCTTGCCATCCGGGCCTCAGTACCAGTCAACCTTCGTCCTCTCGAGGACGCGCACCGGCTCGGCAACTCGTTCGGCCTTGTGTTTCTCACCCTGCCGGTCGGCATCATCGACCCGGTGCGCCGGCTCCGCGCCATCAAGAAGGAGATGGACGCGCTGAAACGATCACCGGAGGCGCTCGTCGCGTTCGGCGTGCTGACCGTGATGGGCCTGGCGCCCATCGAGGTGGAGCGATTGGGCCTGCGGTTCTTCGGCAGCAAGGCGACCGCTGTGCTCACCAACGTGCCGGGGCCACGCGAGCCGCTCTACCTGGCCGGACGCAAGCTGGACCGGGTCATGTTCTGGGTGCCCCAGTCGGGAAGGCTTGGACTCGGGATCAGCGTCCTCTCCTACGCGGGCGGCGTGATGCTCGGGGTCGCGACCGACGAGGGGCTCGTCGGCGACCCGGAGAAGATCGTCGAAGCCTTCGAAAAGGAGTTCCGGTCCCTGAAAGCAGCCGCCCATGTTTA